>NZ_FMDK01000987.1 GCF_900091995.1 Streptomyces sp. MnatMP-M17 | reverse complement strand
GCTTGGGCGCGTCGGCCTGGGCGGCGGTCACCGCTCCGCCGACGGCGAGCGCGGCGATGGCCGCCGACGTACCCAGGACCAGCCGCAGCCTGCCACGGAGAGCGTGGCGTACAGCGGTGTGACGTGCGGACATACCGTTCCTCGAATCATCTCGGCAATGCAGGGACAGACGGACAAACAGACGGATGGAGGCGCCTCCACTCCGACAGACGTCCGTCCCACGCCGAGGTTGCAGCCGAAGCGGAAGACTTTTCGCACCGGGCCGCACCGGGCGGCAACTCCGTCCGACCGGGCCGCCCGTGCAGACCGTGCAGACCGTGCAGACCGTGACTTGTAGCCCGAGGGCCGCTAAGGTTAGGTTCCCCTTACTTCTGCCCGAGAGGCCTTCTCATCGTGTCCACCTTGTCCACCGTGTCCAGAACGGCTTTCACCCGCCGCCGTATCGCGGTGGCCGCTGCCGCCACCGTGTTCGCCGTAACGCTCAGCGCGTGCGGTGGGAGCGACGGCGGCGGCGACGAGTCCGGCGCGGACAAGGCGGGCAAGGCGGCCGACGCGGGAGGCGACACGCGTGTCGTCAAGACGGTGATGGGCGATGTGGAGGTCGACGGCGTGCCGAAGCGGGTCGTCGTGCTGGACACCGACGCGCTCGACTCGGCCGTCACGCTGGGCATCACACCGGTCGGCGCCACGGCCGTCGCCGACCAGGCGCCGTTCTCGACGTACCTGCCCGCCGACAAGCTCAAGGGCATCAAGCCCGTCGGGCTGATCGCCGAGCCGAACCTTGAGGCGATCGCCGCGCTGGAGCCGGATCTGATCCTGAGCAGCAAGGTCCGCGACGAGAAGAACTACGCCGCGCTCTCGAAGATCGCGCCGACCGTCTTCTCCGACACCACCGGGCCGACCTGGCGGGAGAACTTCCAGCTCCACGCGGACGCGCTCGGCAGGAAGAACGAGGCGGTCACGGTCGTCGCGGACTACGAAGCGCATGTCAAGCGGCTGACCGAGGCGTTGGGCGGCCCGGCGAAGGCGAAGGAGACAAAGGTCGGCTTCGTACGGTTCGTGGAGGGCGCGGACACCCGGCTCTACCTCAACGACACGTTCGTCGGCTCCCTCTTCAAGGACCTCCAGGTCGGCCGCCCGACCGACCAGGACACCACCGGCTTCTCACTCGACGTCAGCCCGGAGCAGATCGACAAGGCCGACGCGGACGTCATCTTCCACTCCACGTACGGCGATCCGAAGAAGGCCAAGGAGACCGACACCGTCGGCGGCCCGCTGTGGAAGAACCTCACCGCGGTGAAGAAGAACATGGCCTTCAAGGTCGACGACAACCTGTGGATGCTGGGCATCGGTTACACCGGCGCGAGCCAGATCCTGGACGCGATGGAAAAGAGCTTCGCCTCGGCCGCGCGCTGACCGCTCGGCCGCGCGCTGACCACCCCCGTGGAGGACGACCACCCCAGTGGCGGACTTGGTGTGCACCTGACGCTAAGGTTCCATGTTCGTTCGAATGTCCACGGGGTGACGGGGGAAAGCGGTTGTGAGCACGCAGCTGAGAGACACAGCGGCGGAACTGGCGCAGGTGCTGTGGCGGGAACACACCCTCTACCGGGAACGGTCCGGAGGCGTGGTCATCCGTGGTGAGCACGTGCGGCGCTGGATCAGTCTCGCGCCCGCGGGCGGCCGTGACGAGATCCTCGTCCGCGCGGGCCGCATCCTCGACGGCGGCACCACCGCTCCGGCGCGTTCGGAGGCGATCGTGTCGCTCTCCGCGGGAACGGGCGTGCTCGCGGCGGCCTGTCGCCGTCTGCTCGCCGAGGCGGCGGCCGATGTCACACCGACCGCGCCGCGAGCGGGAGCGTCCGACGGCGGCGGAAGGTCCGGGCGACCCGGGAGGTCCGGAAGGTCTGATCGGTCCGCGAGACCCGCGAAGCCCGCACGGGCCACCCGCTCCGGCCGAGGCAGCCGAGCCGGCCGAGGCCGAGCGCGCATGCCCTTCAGCTCCTGGGTCATCGTCGTCTGCGTGACCGGCATTTTCGCTCTCTACGCGTACAACACCATGTCCGGCAGATAGCCGCCGCCGTTACGCGCCTGGCGCGCGTGGTGCGCCGAACGTCGTCCAGGCGGCCCGCTCCGGCACCCGTACCACCACCCGTCCCGCCGCCGCGTTCAGGATCGTCGCCGCCCGCCAGGCGCCGAGTGTGAGGTCCGGGGCGCCGACGCCGTGGGTGTGGAGTTCGGCGTTCTGGACGTACAGAGTGCCGGTCACGCGTGGGTCGAGCGTGACGCGGTACTGGCCGTCGATCCGGTAGCGGCCCTTCTCGTCCCAGACCACCAGCTTCGCGAGCGTGTCGAGGAAGTCCGGGCGGGCCGCCGCGTAGCCGGTGGCCGAGACGATCGCGGACGTACGTATCTCGAACACCTCGTCCTGCTCGGTGTGGCGGCAGGTCAGCACATACCCCGCACCGCCGTCGCTCTCGGGCCGCGCCGCTGTCACCGCCACGCCCGGGTGGAGCGCGGCGCGCGGTTCCGTACCGCCGATCGTCCGCTCGTACAGCTCGTCGTGTATCTCGCCGAGCGTCTCCTCGCTGACGCCCTTGTAGAGCTGCCACTGTTCGCGTACGAGCTGGTCGCGCCGCCCGTCCGGCAGGGCGCGGAAGTAGCGGATGTAGTCGGGTGTGAAGTGTTCCAGGCCGATCTTGGAGTACTCCATCGGCGCGAAGGCGGGTGTACGGGCGAGCCAGCGGACGTACGGGCCGCCCGCTCCGTTGCCGTCCTGCTGACGCAGGAGATCGAGCGTGACCTCGGCGCCTGACTGGCCGGCGCCGATGACGGTGACGTCGTCAAGTCGGGCCAGGCGTGTCCGGTGGGTGCGGTAGTCGGCGCTGTGAAGTACGAGGCCGCTGTGCGCGTGTGCCTCGGACGGCGCGGGCGAGGGGCTGGCGAGCAGCGGACGGAGCGGTTCCGGGACGACCGGCGACGTGCCGACGCCGAGCACCACTTGACGTGCCCGTACGCGCGAGAGCGAACCGTCCGCCGAGCGGTACGTGACGGCGAACGTGCCAGCGCCCTCGCCCGCGCCGCCCGCGCCTCCGTCCTCGCTCTCCTCCCACTCCAGCTCCGTGACGCGCGCGTCGAAGCGGCAGGACGGCAGGCGCTCGGCGACCCAGCGGCAGTAGTGGTCGTACTCGCGGCGCGGTATGTGGAACCGCTCGGAGAAGAAGAACGGGAACATTCGGTCGTGCTCGCGCAGATAGTTCAGATACGACCACGGGCTGGTCGGGTCCGCCATCGTCACCAGATCGGCGAGGAACGGGACTTGGAGGACCGTGCCCTCCATGAGCAGTCCGGGATGCCAGGAGAAGGCGGGCTTGGCGTCGAGGAAGAGCGTACGCAGGCCGGGCGTGGAGCGGTCGCTGAGTGCGGCGAGGGAGAGGTTGAACGGGCCGATGCCGATACCGAGGAGGTCGTACGGGGCGTCGGTGCGTCCGTGGTCGTTCGTCATGGCTGGGCCTCCGGATCGTTGGAAAGGGGCAGGTTCACTGCGCCTCCTCCGCGAGGCCGGCGGCCACGACGGTGTGGAGGAGCCGGTCCACCTGGGCGGGAGTGGTGTGCGGGTTGAGGAGGGTGAGCTTGAGGCGTACGCGGCCGGGGCCCTCGCCGGGAAGTTCCGTACGGCCGACGACGGCGCGGCCTTCGCGGAGGAGACGGCGGCGGAGCGAGGCGTTGATCGCGTCGGTGTCCGTCGGATCGGCGTTCGTCGCATCGGCCGGCAGATAGCGGAAGAGGAAGGCGGTCAGGACGGGTTCGGCGTGGAGTTCGAGCCGGGGATGGTTCCGTACGGTCCTGGCGCCCGCGACCGCCAGGTCGTGGCAGGCGTCGACGAGCCGGCCGAG
>NZ_FMDK01000988.1 GCF_900091995.1 Streptomyces sp. MnatMP-M17 | reverse complement strand
CGGCGGGCCGTTCGGCGTCACAGCCGAGCGAGGCGGCGGCGCAGGCGGCGAGCGTCGCGGCCAACTGCCCGGTGCTGACGGGCGTACTGGCGTCGAAACGGCCGAAGCTGCTCCTGCGCGTACGCAGTGCGGTACGGACACTCACGGACGGCAGTCCGGGCGCGGGCAGGGCCACGGTCACGCCGGTACCGGCGGGCGTGGCGGTGATCGCCGGAGCCAGCGCGCCCGGCGCGGGACGCTCGGTGGCGGCTTCCGTGGTCGCCGTGTGGATCCGCTGGAGCGTCTCGAAGCGCAGGACCGTACGCGAGCGCTCGGAGTCGGTGTGCCGGACGGCCGGCGGTGCGGACAGCGCGGGAGCCGTGGGCCTGGCGCCCGCCCAGCTCAGCGGGACGACGGCGAAGACGCCCTCCTCCTGGTTGTCCACGCCGAGCAAGTGGCTCAGCCTCTGCTCGTCGAACCACAGGAGTGGTTCGACCCTCAGACCACGTGCGCGGGCCCAGATGCGCCAGGTCTGGAGGATCGCGCCGAGGTCCATGCTGACGGCGTGGAAGGAGAAGCTGTTGTACTTGAAGGCGTTCTGCCAGTACTTGATGCCCAGGACCAGGAACTGGTCGTGGGCCGTGCCGACCGGGCCGGCCGCTCCCTCGCCGAGTGCCGCGCGTACCTCACCGGTGACATCTCCGGCGACCAGCCGCTGCATGGCGTGGTGCGGAGCCGAGTAGTAGTGGATGCCGGGCGCCTGCGGTCCGCTGGGGCCGGAGATCCAGTAAACACTGACCGGATAGAGACCGCCGCCGGAGGCGGTGCCGCGCGACCAGTTGGCCTGGGCGTAGTGCGGCAGGGCCGCCAGATCCGTATTGGTCTGGACACCGAGCCGGCGTCCGGTGAGCCCGTAGGAGTCCCGCAGCATCCCGGACAGCGTGTCCAGCGTGAACGGCCGGTCGGCGGCCGGGATGTCGCCTGTGGGCGGGTCCCCGGCCGGTATGTCGCCCGCGGGCAGACAGCCGGCCGCGACGGTCGCCTCGGCCGGGAAGTCCGTGTCCGGCAGCGGGAATGTCCCGACCCCGGGGTAGTACTTCGCCTTACGGGGCCGGTCCGCCCAGTCGGGGACGAAATCGGCGGGCTCCATCGGGATCCGGCCGCGCTGCATGATCGCTGCCGCGTACTCATGGGCGTAGCCCACGGGACGCTCCTTTCTGCTGGACGCTGAACGGTCGGTTCACGGGAAGGGATGAGGCGCCGGATTGAGGTCCCGGGGCGTCAGGTCGCGGTCGCGCAGTCCCGCCTCGCGCAGGGCGGTGCGCAGCCGGGGCATGGTGCGGGCGCGCTGCCGGGACCAGCCGAAGTCGATCGGCAGGAGTCCGGGGACGAGCACACTGACGGTGTGCAGTCCCAGCGCCCGCTGCTCGGGCATGGTCTGGTCCACGACAACCACGTCGAAGCCGGCCGCGGTCACCGCGTCGACGCAGCGGCGCAGATCCTCACGGAGGTCCGCGGAGGCCGAAGCACCGGACGGATCGGGCCAGCGCAGGTCGGCGACGGCGCGCGGGGCCTGCGGCGCGCCAGGGCGCTGCGCGCCGTGCCCGGCCAGGAGGAAGTCCGCGTACCGGCCCATCTCCGGTACGCCGTAGACCAGCGGATGGTCGTGCAGGGCCGTCACCCGGTCGAAGTCCTCGGCCATGGCGCGCAGCCGCGGCTCGTCGCGCTCGGTGCGGCCCTGGAGATTGACCGCGTCGGTGGCGATCTCGCAGAGCGCCGAGTCGAGCGCGGACTCGGGATCGAGCCCGGCGCCCGCGCCGAAGCACATCCGGCCGGGGCCGCCGTCGAAGCGTTCCGCGACGGCGGTGACCACCGGGACCGGGAAGCTGATCCGGGTGTCGAAGAACCGGGCCCGGTAGCCGTACATCGCCAGCCGGTCGACCATGTGCCTGGTCGACGCGCGGGTGCTGGTGGCCGGGTCGATCTCGGGCAGCGGCTGCTGTCCGTACCAGGTCAGGAGGAAGGCGTCGCGCTCGATGACCTCCATCAGACCGAAGTAGATCGCCTCTTCCAGACATCCGCCGGAGGCACAGCCGTTGGAGCTCTCCTGGACGAATCTGTTCTCCAGTCCGGGCGCGTGATAGTACGTCAGCACCTCGGGCACCAGTCGCGGCTTGTCGTCACGCAGGGAGTGGCCCCAGACCCAGGGGATCTCACGGTCGGACGCGAACGGCCGGACCCGTGGATTGTCACGGTAGAACTCCGGTGCGTACAGGCCGACTTCACGAGGATCGACGGCATCGGCGCCGAACTCGTCCAGCGTTCCCACGACACTGGTGATTTGGGAGCGCGCCCGCATTCCGGCGTACCGCTCCATGCCTTCGAGCACGCCGATCCGGTTGCTGTGGCCGAACGAGTCCGCGTGGCCGCCCCAGAACGTCTCGCGCAGATACTCGCCGGAGCGCATCGAGAAGCAGCCGATGGTCGCCGAGGTGGAGGTGGAGGAGACGTCATGGACCACGGAGGGACCGAGCGCGCCGCACACCGGATTGGCGAACGCGGCCACATCGATGGCGTACGACTCGATGGGACGCACCCGGAAGGTGCCCGCGCGGTGCTTGGGTGCGGGCCGCAGAGTGATCCGGGCGTCCTCGGCGGTGTCGGTACGAGGTGTGGCGCAGCGCGGGCACTCCGGATCCGGGACCAGCGGATAGTGCCGGACCGTGAGGGTCCGCAGGTCCACGAGCCGGATCTCGGGGAACGGCCCTTCGGACACCGGTGGCCGGTCCCGCAGGGCGGTGAGGAGCGCGGCGACGGCGTCCGCCGTGAACGGAGTGGCGTAGGGCCACTCGCCC
>NZ_FMDK01000993.1 GCF_900091995.1 Streptomyces sp. MnatMP-M17 | reverse complement strand
CGACGCCGTCCGCGAGCCCGTCGAAATCCTCGGCGGCTCCGGTGGCTCCGACGCCGCCGGTGGCCCTGCCGGCCTATCGCAAGGCGACCCGTGAACAGCCCGACGGCGGGCCCTCGATGGTCTCGCTGATGCTCCTGATCACGGCTCCGGCCGTACTCGCCGTAGCCATCCTGCGTCCGCGCTCCCGCTGATCCATGGAGAATCCATGTCGGAATGGCTCGTTCTGAGCATCGCGATGGCCGCCGCCTGCGCGGTCGTCCTCACCATCGTCGTGATCAACAACCGCCGTATCCCGGACGACGACGATCCCACCGGAACACCCGACGTCATGGAGTACATGACGATGATGATCGGCGTGATCTACGCGATCGTCCTGGGCCTCGCGATCGCCGGTGTCTGGGAGGGCCGCAGCGCGGCCCAGGAGTCCGTACGCCAGGAGGCCCAGTCGCTGCACGAGATCCAGCAGCGCGTCCAGGTCTATCCGGCCGAGGTCAGGAACCGGATCCGCGGCGACATCGACGCGTACGTCTCGTACGTCGTCCACACCGAGTGGCCGCACATGTCCGAGCACGAGGCCCTCAGCGCGAAGGGCACCGAGCTCTTCGACCGGATACGGCGTGATGTCACCCGGTACGCACCACGGACCGAGCTGGAGGGCCAGGCCTATCAGCCGCTGGTCGACGAGGTGGCCTCGGCGGACGACGCCAGAGGGGCCCGTGGACAGAACGCGGGAGCCACGATGCCCGGAGTCGTCTGGTTCGGCCTGATCACCGGCGCCGTGGTCACGGTGGGGCTGATCTTCGTCCTCCAGATCCGCCGCACCTTCCGTGAACTGCTGCTGGCCGGGCTCTTCAGCGTGCTGATCGCCTTCCTGCTCTTCCTCATCTGGGACTTCGACGCCCCGTACGGCCGAGGGATCGCCGCGACCGCGGCTCCCTTCCTCGATCTGTTCCCGCAGATCGGCTCCTGAGGCAGACCGGCTCCTGAGGCCGCGGCGATCAGCCTCCTGAGGCCGCGGCGCGGCACCGACCGGGGCATGGACATCCGCCGACCGGGGGACATCCATGCCCCATTCGCCCGCCAGCGATCGCGGGTGTGATAACGGGCTCCTACCGTTTCTCGCATCGAGGTGCATTCCTGACATTTGCGGAAAAAGGTTCCGCTGCTGCTCCTCGGGGACCCGGAGGATTCACCATGCGCGCGATACGTGCCGCGTCCGCCGCTCTGCTGGGAGTGGCCGCACTCGCCCTGACCGCTCCCACCGCCGTGGCCGCGGTCGACGGAAGTGTCACGCCGTTCGGATTCACCGTGACCCCGTCCACGATCAACCCCGGCGGAAAGGTGACCCTGGGCGTCACCAAGTGCAGTTCTCCCGCCACGGCCTCCTCAGGCGTCTTCGACAACGTCACCATCCCGTCCGGCAGCACCGCCACGGCCACCGTCGACTGGGACGCCAAGGCCGGCGCGAGGTACATCGTGACCTTCACCTGCAACGGAATGTCGGCGAAGACCACCCTCGCCATCTCCGGCTCCCCCCAGACCCCCGCGCCCAATCCGGTCCCCACGACGAACAGCACCGCGACGCGGGCGGCCCCGGCCCCGGTCAGCTCCAGCTCGCCCGGAGGCGTCCGAGGCGGCCTCGGCGGCAGCATCGGAGGTCTGAACATCGCGGAGATCGTCACCGGCACCGCACTGGTGGTGGCAGGCGCCACCGGCACCGTCTACGCCATACGCCGTCGAGCGATGAACCGTGGGCACTGACCGGCCCTGCCGCCAGGTCCTCCGCTCAGGAACGCCCGTCGCCGGAATGCCCGTCGCCCCGAGTCCTCCGCCTGGACTCGGGGCGACGGGCATTCGGGGCTCTCCGGCCCACGGGACGGCCTGGCGGCAGGGCCGGTCAGACTCCCGCACCGGTCAGCCGACGGCGCCGTGCGATGAACAGGGAACCGCCGATGGCCGCCGAGGCGACCAGCCCGCCGCCGACCGCCATCTCCGTGGAACTGGGTCCGATGGAGCCGCCGAGCCCGCCCAGCGCGCCGCGGCCCTGGAGCACCTCGAACTGGTGGGTCTCGACCCGGTTGTTGTCGCTGCACTTGACGGCGAGGTTGTAGCGGCCGGGCGTGGCGTCGTCGAAGATCCGTGCGGTGGCCCGGGACGTCCCCGCCGGATTGACCGAGAGATCGACCCGCCGGAAGGCGTTGGACGTAACGGTCCCGCCGTGGCCGCAGCCCTGGACGGTGATCTCGATCCTGCCGCCCTGATGGACCGAGAACGGGTTGACGGTGACATTCCTCGGACCGTCCGTGGCGGCGGCGAGTGGAGCGGAGAGCGCCACGGCCGCGCAGGCGGCCGCGGACACCGCGAGAGCGCGTGAAGCACGCATCGTTGAACCTCCAGCGGAAGACGCCCCAAAGCCGTGCTCCGGGAGATTCGACGAGTACGCCTTCCATGACGAACCATCACCGCGCGACCTGATCGTCGCACTTCGGCACTGGTCCACCCCGGTGAGCCGACACGCCGGACGGAGGCCGCTCACTCCGACGGAGACGCAGGTCACCGCCCGTCAGAAGTTTTTATATGCCGATTACTCGGATGGGTCAGCGCGGCAGGCGCCGCCACCCGTTCGCCCGTCTCTGATCGCGGGCTCGGCGGACCGCGCTTACCGTGCCAGCAGACGTCCACGAAGGGAGAACTATGGGCAAGAACCATTACGCTCCGGAGTCGAGGATGCGCTCGCCCTGGGGGGTTCTGGCTCTCGTCATGCTCACCGGCATCGCCCTGATAAGGAATGGGGTAGACGTACCGCTGGGGCCGCCGCAGCCCGCGGCGGCGGCGGGGCT
>NZ_FMDK01000994.1 GCF_900091995.1 Streptomyces sp. MnatMP-M17 | reverse complement strand
GCCCGCGCCTACCGGACGGCGAAGTGGTGGGTGCCCGAGCCGGTGGTGAAGACGGCGCAGCCGTCGTCCATTCGCAGGAACCGGGCCCGGCCGTGCCGGACTTGTCCGGCCGCGGACGCCGGGATCCATACCTCCGCGGTGGTGTTGGCGGGCAGGGAGACGGTGAGCCGGAAGCCGTCGTCGCCCGTCGTCCACGCCGTGGTGACCGGTCCGTACAGCGAGTCGAAGCGGGCCTGACACTCCGTCAGCTCGGCTGTCGGGCGCGGCCGGACGACGATCCCGCGGAAGCCGGGAGTGCCCGGCGCTATGCCCGCGACATTGGCGTACATCCACTCGCCCACCGAGCCGTAGGCGTAGTGGTTGAAGGAGTTCATACCGGCGTCCTGGAAGCCGCCGTCCGGTGTGACGGAGTCCCAGCGCTCCCACATCGTGGTGGCGCCGCGGTCGATCTGGTAGCCCCAGCTCGGGAAGGTCCGCCGGAGCAGCAGCCGGTAGGCGATGTCGGTGTGGCCGGTGGCGGTGAGTACGGGCAGCAGCCGAGGAGTACCGAGGAAGCCCGTCGACAGATGCCAGTCCTTGGCCCTGATCAGCTCGACCAGACGGTCCGCGGCGGGCCCGCGGTCGCCCTCGGCCAGCAGATCCATCGACAGGGCCAGGACATACGCGGTCTGGGTGTCGCCCTTCACCCGGCCGCCCGCGGAGACATACGCCGTACGGAAGGCGTCGCGGACCGCGCGGAACAGGGCCCGGTACGGCGCCGGGTCCTTGCCGAGTGCTTCGGCGGACCGCGCGACCAGATCGGCGCTGTGCGCGAAGTAGGCGGTGCCGATGACGTCCTTGGGCGTCTCGTCCTGGACGTTGAGCCAGTCGCCGTATCCCTCGGCGGGCCGCAGATATCCGCTGCTGTGTGCCTGGAGATAGTCGAGCCACTTCAGCATCGAGGCCCAGGACTGCTCCAGTACGCGCGTGTCTCCGTATGCCTGGTACAGCGCCCAGGGCACGGTGACTCCGGCGTCGCCCCATCCCGCCACGCCTTTGCCGAGCGAGCCCAGGAGCGGCGCGACATCGGTGAAGGCGCCGTCGGACGCCTGGTCGTCGCGCAGATCCCGGAGCCACTTGGTGAGAAAGCGCGCGGACTCCATGGTGTAGGCGGCGGTGGGCGCGAAGACATTGATGTCGCCGGTCCAGCCGAGGCGTTCGTCGCGCGCGGGCGTGTCGGTGGGTATGGAGACGAAGTTGCCGCGCTGGCCCCAGGTGATATTGCTGTGCAACTGGTTGAGCATCGGGACATCGGTGGTGAAGTCCATGGTGAACGGTGCCGAGGTGTGGATGACCCGCCCCACCACCGCGTCGAGCGGCGGCCGGCCCGGATAACCTGTCACCTCGACATAACGGAAGCCGTGGAAGGTGAAGCGCGGCTCGTAGGTCTCCGTGCCACTGCCCTTGAGTGTGTAGGTGTCGGTGGCGCGGGCGGTGCGCAGATTGGCGGTGTAGAGCGTGCCGTCCGGGTTGAGGACCTCGGCGTGGCGCAGCCGTACGGTCGTCCCGGCGGCGCCGGACACGGTCAGGCGGACCGCGCCGACCATGTTCTGGCCGAGGTCGAAGACAAAGACGCCGGGCTCGGGCTCGGTCACCGTACGGGCGGGCAGCTCCCGCTCCACGCGCGAGGGACCGTCGGCCTCGGCCACCAGCACCGCGGTGACACCGTCGACGGTCTCGGCCGGTGCCCACCGCGTGTCGTCGAAGCCGGCGCGCGTCCAGCCGTCGGTCTCCAGCCGGGCGTCGTACTCCTCGCCCGCCATCAGATCGGCCTGGGTGACCGGTCCTGTCGCGGCGCGCCAGTCGGTGCCGGAGAGCACCCGCTCGGTCGAGCCGTCGGCGTAGGTGACTTCCAACTGGGCGAGCAAGGCGGGCCGTTCGCCGTACTGATGCGGCCCGAACCAGGCGATGTTCCCGGCGTACCAGCCGGCCGCGACCGTGGCCCCGAGCGCGTTGGCGCCGGGCTTGAGCAGCGCGGTCACGTCGTACGTCTGGTACTGGACCCGCTTGTGGTAGTCGGTCCAGCCGGGCGCGAGCCGGTCCTCTCCGATGCGTTCGCCGTTGAGGTGTGCCTCGTAGAGTCCGAGTGCGGTCGAGTACAGCCGCGCCCGTGCGACGGTCTTGTTCCGCAGCCGGAACTCGTGGCGCAGTTGCGCGGCCGGGAAGTACGAGGCCTGGACCCGGCCCCAGGGTCCGGAGCCCCAGGCGGCGAGGGCCTGTGCGGCGGGCCAGGAGGCGTCGTCGTAACCGGTGGACAGCCAGTCGCCGGAGGGCTCCTGGTCCGTGGTCCGCCAGGCCGTGCCGGTGACGACCGTACGGACACCGTCGGCGGTCGTCAGTTCCAGCGCTCCGAGCAGACCGGCGGGCCCGGCCGAGGCGTTGGTGGCGGAGACGGCGATCACCTGGGCGCCCGGGCGCAGTTGACCGGTCAGATCGACGACGGCGGGCCGGCGCCAGTTCTCGGCGGGACCGTCCGCGTCGGCGTGTGCGACCCGGGCGCCATTCACATACGCGGTGTAGCCGTCGTCCGCCGTCATCACGAGGCGCGCCCGGACGAGGCCCGCCGGGACCTCGAAGCGGGCGCGGAACCAGCGGGTGGCGGCCGGAGCGCTGCTCGCCGGATCGCCTTCGGGGAACCAGATCCAGGAGGCGCCGTCCAGCGCGGGCGCGCCGACGAGTGCGGCTGGGCCACTGATCCACTCCGCGGACCAGTCCGAGGCGTCGGTGAGTCCGGTCTCCCACCAGGAGGGCTCGCTCCACCCGGAGGCGCGGCCGTCACCGTCCCAGACGCGTACCGACCAGTGGTAGCGCGTACGGGACTTCAGCGGCGGGCCCGCGTACGGGACGAGGACCGAGTCCCCGGACTCGGTCCTGCCGCTGTCCCAGACATCGGGCCGGGAGAGCCGGCGCGGATCGGTCGCGACCCGGACCTGGTAGGCGCTCTGCGTCTGGCCAGGGCGGTCCGCTACGAGTGGCCAGCTCAGCCTGGGCTGTGAAATGTCGAGGCCGAGCGGATTTCTGACGTACTCGACGGTGGGCAGGCCGGGCGCCGGCCTCAGGGCGCGCGGTGCGGCCGGGCTCCCGTCCGTGGCCCTCGCCGCCGTGGCGGTTCCGGTGGCGAGGGCTGTCCCGA
>NZ_FMDK01000997.1 GCF_900091995.1 Streptomyces sp. MnatMP-M17 | reverse complement strand
CGGCGCCGTGGAGCTGCTGACCGAGGAGACGGAGTGGCCGGAGGTGGACCGTCCGCGCCGGGCCGCCGTCTCCTCCTTCGGCTTCGGCGGCACCAACGCCCATGTGATAGTCGAGGAGGCACCGCCGGAGGAGCAGACCGAGACCGAGCCCCGGCCCGAGGACACTCCCGAGGCTCCCGAGGACGAGTGGCAGCCGTTGGCCTGTGCGGTGCCGTGGCTGCTGTCGGGCCGTACGCCGGAGGCCCTGGCAGGGCAGGCGCGCAAGTTGCTCGCGGTGGCCGAGGCGGAGAGCGGCCGGTCGGAACTGGACCTGGCGTACTCCCTCGCGACGACGCGCGCGCACTTCGGCCACGGTGCGGCGGTGATCGGTGGTGACCGGGCGAGTCTGGTCGACGGGCTGCGGTCGCTGGCGGAGGGCCGGCCCGCTTCCGGTGTGGTCAGCGGTGCCCGGTCGCCGGGCAGGACGGCATTCCTCTTCTCGGGCCAGGGCGCCCAGCGGGCCGGGATGGGCCGCGAACTGTACGAGTCGTACCCGGCGTTCGCCGGTGCGCTGGACGACGTGTGCGCGCTCTTCGATCCTCATCTCGGACACTCGCTGAAGTCGGTGATGTTCGCCGCCGAGGGATCGGCCGCGGCGGCGCTGCTGGAGGAGACCGGTTTCACGCAGCCCGCGCTCTTCGCCTTCGAGGTGGCGCTGTTCCGGCTGCTGGAGTCCTGGGGTGTGACACCGGATGTGGTCGCCGGGCACTCGGTGGGCGAACTGGCGGCGGCCCATGTGTCGGGCGGCTTGAGTCTGAGCGGTGCCGTGAGGCTGGTGGCGGCCCGCGCCGGGCTGATGCAGGCGCTGTCCCGAGGCGGCGCGATGGTGGCGGTACAGGCGGGCGAGCCGGAGGTGGCCGCGCTGCTGGCGGGACGTACGGCCGAGGTGGCCGTCGCCGCGGTGAACGGCCCGTCGTCGGTGGTGGTCTCGGGCGACGAGGCGGCGGTGGAGGAGATCGCCGGCCACTTCTCGGAGCTCGGGCGCCGGACGAGCCGGCTGAAGGTGTCGCACGCGTTCCACTCGCCGCACATGGACGGGATGCTGGAGGAGTTCCGTACCGTGGCGAAGGAGGTTACGTTCGGGACTCCGCGTATCCCTGTCGTATCGACACTGACCGGACAGGTCGCCTCCGGTGATGATCTGCGGACCGCGGACTACTGGGTGGACCAGGTACGGGACGCCGTGCGGTTCGCCGACGCGGTCCGCACGCTGGAGTCCGAAGGCGTCACCACGCTGCTGGAAGTGGGCCCTGGCGGAGTGCTCAGCGCTCTGGCGGCGCAGTCGGCCGGACAGCCCGATGTCACCGTGGCCGTGCCCGCCGTGCGCGGTGGACGGCCCGAGCCCGAGGCCCTGGTCGCCGCGCTCGCCACACTTCACTGCCGAGGCACTGTGGTGGACTGGCGGTCGTTCTTCGCCGGAACCGGCGCCCGCCGGGCGGAGCTGCCCACCTATGCCTTCCAGCGGGAGCGGTACTGGCTGCGGCCGGAAGCTCCTGAGCCCACGGCGGCGGAGAACGCGCTCTTCCGTGTCGCGTGGGAGCCCGCGACCGTACCGGCACCGCAGGAGCCGCCGCGGTGGGCGGTTCTCGCACCGGCGGACGGGACGGTCGGGAGTGGGAACCTGGCCGACGCGGACCGGTACGCCGGGATCTCCGAGATCGCCGCCGCGATGGCCTCCGGGACCCGGATCGAGGCCGTACTCGTTCCCTTCCCGGCACGGTCCGCCTCGGAGGAGTTCGCCGACGGTCCGCACCGCGCACTGGAACTGGTGAGGGAGTGGCTGGCGGAGGAACGGCTTGCGGAAGTACGGCTGGTGGTCCTGACCTCGGGCGCCGTCGCGGTGTCCGAAGGCGACGACATACCGGATCTGGGAGCCGCCGCTGCCTGGGGACTGCTCCGCTCGGCGCAGTCCGAGGCGCCCGGCCGTATCGTCCTTGTCGACGCGCCCTCCGTGACGGACGCCACGCTCTCCGCCGTCGCCGCCGGCGCAGAGCCTCGGACGGCGGTACGCGAAGGCACCGTACTGACACCGCGGTTGACGGCCCTTCACAAAACTGGCCCGGCCGACTCGGACCTCGGACCGGCCGACTCGCCCTGGGGCCCCGACGGTACGGTCCTGATCACCGGCGGCACCGGCGCTCTCGGCGGTGTGTTCGCCCGGCATCTGGTGACCGGCCAGGGAGTACGTCATCTGCTGCTGGTCGGCCGCCGAGGAGAACAGGCGGACGGTGCCGACGAGTTGGTGGCGGAGCTGACCGGACTGGGAGCCACGGTCACGGTCGAGGCCTGCGATGTCACGGACCGGGAGGCCCTCGCCGCGGTGCTGGCGAGGATACCGGGCGAGCATCCGCTGACCGCGGTCGTCCACACCGCCGGAGTCCTCGACAACGGACTGCTTTCCGCGCAGAACACCGAGCGGCTGGACCGGGTGCTGAGGCCGAAGGCCGACGCGGCGTGGCATCTGCACGAATTGACCAGGGATCTGGACCTGAAGGCATTCGTGCTCTTCTCGTCCACGACCGGAGTCTTCGGCGCGCCCGGCCAGTCCAACTACGCCGCCGCCAATGCCTTCCTGGACGCGCTGGCCCGGCACCGCGCGGCCCAGGGACTTCCCGCCACCTCCCTCGCCTGGGGCCTGTGGCAGAGCCGTGGTATCAACGCGGGCCTGAGCACACGGGACTTGAGCAGATTTGCCCGCGACGGATTCCGGCCCGTGACCGACGACGAGGGACGGGCCCTGTTCGACCGGGGAGTGGCCTCGGGTGTGGCGGCGG
>NZ_FMDK01000999.1 GCF_900091995.1 Streptomyces sp. MnatMP-M17 | reverse complement strand
CCCCCCCCCCCCGCCCACCCCGCCGAGCCGTACACCCGCCTTGACGAGCGAGACGGCGTAGCCACGGCCAAGACTGCGCAGCTCGACCAGCGGCGCGTAGAAGCCGTCGAGCAGCCGCTCGACGGTCGTGTCGTCGCCGGTGGCCAGGGCGCGGTGGAAGGCGAGCGCGATATCGGGCGCGAAGGCGAAGACGGCGGAGGAGTAGAGCGTGATCCCGATACCGCGGTAGGCGGGGCCGGTGAGTTCGGCGGTGGGCAGACCGTTGAAGAAGAGGAACTCGCGGCCGGGCAGCTCGGTCCGTACGGCGCTGACGATGCGCTGCATCAGATCGAGGTCGCCGTATCCGTCCTTGAGGCCGATGATGCCGTCCACGGCGGCGAGCCGGACGACGGTCGCCGGGGTGAAGATGGCGTTGTCGCGCTGGTAGACGATGGTTTCCAGGGAGGTGGCGGCGGCCAGGGCGGTGTAGTGGCGCACCAGCCCTTCCTGGTCGGCGACGACCAGATAGGGCGGCATCGCGAGCAGTCCGTCCGCGCCCTCCTCCTCGGCGATCCGCGCGTACCGGATCGCGAGCGCCGTACCGTATCCGGTCGCCGCCACGACCGGCACCCGGCCGCCGGTCACCTCGACGGCCGCGGCGAGGCAGGCGCGGAACTCCTCCGGAGTGAGGGCGTGGAACTCACCGGTGCCGCAGCACGCGAAGACCGCGGCGGCTCCGGCGTCGACGCCCGCTCCGACATGCGCGCGGAAGGCGTCGAGGTCGAGGGCGCCGTCGGGCCCGTACGCGGTGACGGGGAAGAACAGCGGCCCGGCCACGCGGGTGAGGCGTGCGGCGAGCGGGGCTGAGGTCACGAGCGCTCCCTTGGCCATGCAGCGAGCGGCGACCGCTCGTGCACAATTCTGATCGATGTCCATATCCCTGAACGACGCCACGCTAAGGCAGCCTCGCGGCGCGGGTCAAGACGAGAAACCGCAACTCAGAGACATATTCACCACGCTCACGCCACACTTGACGCTGCCGCCGCCCACTCCTTAGCGTGTCCACGCATGTGAATGATGTCTACGGATCTGAGCTTACCGAGCACGCCGAGCACGCCGTCCATGGATCCACACCGCGGATCCGCGCCGCCGAGGAGATCTCCCGATGCCCGCACCGCGTACCGTTCTGCTCACCGGCGCCGCCGGCGGCCTCGGCACCCTGATGCGCGGCCTGCTGCCCGCGTACGGCTATGAACTGCGGCTCTTCGACGTCCATCCCGTCGACGGCGAGCCCGACGCCATCACCGCCGATCTCGCGGACACGGACGCGCTGCGCGAGGCCGTCCGGGGCGTGGACGCGATCATCCATCTCGCGGGCATCTCGCTGGAGTCCACCTTCGACAAGATCCTGCGCGCCAACATCCAGGGCACGTACAACCTCTACGAGGCGGCCCGCGCGGAGGGCGTCGCACGTACGGTCTTCGCCTCCAGCAACCACGCCGTGGGCTTCACTCCGCGCCCTCGGGGCGACGATCCGCTGATTCCCGTCGACACACCGCGCCGCCCGGACACCTACTACGGGCTGTCCAAGTGCTTCGGCGAGGATCTCGCCCAGCTCTACTGGGATCTGCACGGGCTGGAGACCGTCTCCGTACGGATCGGCTCCTGCTTCGCCGAGCCCAGCACCGTCCGGATGCTCTCCGTCTGGCTCAGCCCCGAGGACTGCGCCCGTCTCTTCCACGCCGCGCTCACCGCCGAGAACGTCGGCCACACCGTCGTATACGGCTCCTCCGCCAACACCCGGCTGTGGTGGGACCTGACGAGCGCGCGGGCGCTGGGATACGAGCCTCAGGACGACTCGGAGCAGTACGCGGAGAAGCTCGTCGCGGCCCAGGGACCGCTCGATCCGGCCAGACCGGACCACGCGTATCTGGGCGGCCAGTTCATCACCGACCCGCCGCGCTGGCCGCACTGACGCGAATGGCGCGCGAATGGCGTAGGTAAGGGAACGGTAAAGCGGGGTCGTTCGTTACGCCAGGCATGACAGCTATGACCCCCGGCTCGAACATCCCTCTTCCCACCACCCATGTGGCGGTGGACGTCGCCGCTCCCGTGCGGCTCGACGTATCGGGCCTGCTGCTCACCGCCGACGGCAAGGTGCGCTCGGACGACGACTTCATCTTCTACAACCAGCCGGCGGGCCCGGGCGTGACCTACCGCTCGGGCGGCGGCTCGGCGCCGGACGCGATCGTCGTCGACACCGCCGCCGTCCCGCCGGGCATCGAGAAGATCGTCGTCACCGCGAGCCCGGACGCCGACGGACAGAGCTTCCAGGGCATCGAGCCCACCGCGACGATCCGCGACGCCGCCACGGGCGGCGCGCTGGCCACGTTCACGCCGCCGCGGCTGGGCAGCGAGACGGCCCTGGTGATCGTGGAGATCTATCTGCGGAACGGCGCGTGGAAAGCGCGTGCGGTGGGCCAGGGGTACGCCAATGGACTGGCCGGGATCGCGACCGACTTCGGTGTCTCGGTCGAGGAGCCCGCCCCGGCTCCCGTCGCGGTCCCGGTCCCCGCACCCGCGCAGGCGGCGCCGCCCGCCCAGGCCGCGCCGCCGGG
>NZ_FMDK01001000.1 GCF_900091995.1 Streptomyces sp. MnatMP-M17 | reverse complement strand
GGCGGCCACCGCCTGCGGGGCGGCGGCCAGCAGCCCGCCGAGAACGACGGCGGACAGGGCACCGCCGGTCAGGGCGGCGACGGATCTCTTCTGGTGCATCTTCTGGTGCACTGGGGCCTTTCACACTGTGCGGCGACGACGTACAGCGTGGAGACTCGCGGGGCGGCGGGAAGGTTGCATGGCCGCAGCGGGCGGTCCGCTCCCAGTGCGCCCCGGCCGGCGCGGCGGTGGCCCTCGGCGCCGTCGCGGTCTGCGTCGTCCGCCGCCGCAAGGCCGACTCCGCCGTCTGACGGCACCTGACAGTGGTTGCCGGGCCCCTGGGACCGGACCCGGGGACCGGACCCAGGGGCCGGACCGGACCTGACCGGACCGCCTCAGCCGGGAATGTCGGGATACGACTCGTTCCGCCCCCACTCGGTGTCGCCGAGCGGATAGGTGTACGCGGGCCGCCCCACGTTCCCGCTCGTCCGGAAGGGTTTGCCCTTGTCGTCCAGGCGTACGGCGCCGTGCCGGTCGCCGCTGGACCAGTCCAGCTCCAGGTACCAGCTCACGTTGTGCGTCCGCGCGTCGGCGAAGACGTAGAAGACCTCGGGATCGGACTCACTCACCTTGTACGGGAAGTCGCGCTGCCCAGCCTTGGGCGAGAGCGAGGGCCGGCCGGCATCGAGGTCCACACCGAACGACGTCGTCTCCACGCCACCGCCGCATCCGACGCCCATCTCGAAGTCGTTCCAGGCGAGCGGAGCGCTCTTCTCCACCACCCGTACATGCAGTGCCTCCAGGACGACCGTCGCCTTCCCGGTGCCCTGCACGGTCAGCGCGAGCATCTGCTGCCCGCCGGCGACTCCGCCGAGAGCGTTGACCCACCCGCGGGCGTCCGGCTCGGCCGGCGGCGGAGGCACCTGTTCGGGATTCTGGTCGATCAGGTAGTGCTGGCTGCACGGGTCTTCCCACTTGTACGGATTGACGGCGACGGCGGGCGCGGTGGCCCCGTCCGCGGAACCGTCGCCGCCCTGCGCCGCCGCGGCCTCACGACTCCGGGAGGCGGAGACGGAAGCGGGAGCGGAAGCCGTGGGACTGCCGCTGCGCGAGGCGGACGGCGAGGCCGACCGGCCCTTCGCGCCGCTCGGTTCGGAAGCGTCGGGACTGCTGTCGACGGACTCGGAGGCGGCGGTCCCCACGGACTGCTTCCCGCTCCGGTCGTTATGGCCCTTGTCAGGCACGAGGTTCACCACGAGCGCGGCTGCGGCGACAGCGGCGACCACGGCGGTACCGGCGAGGAGGACGGTACGTCGGCGTCGCGCCACGGGAGCCTTCGCCGGAGACTCCCGCTCGACCTCGGGAACGTCTTCGGCTGCTGCTCCGGCACCGGCTGCTGCTCCGGCACCGGCTGCC
>NZ_FMDK01001001.1 GCF_900091995.1 Streptomyces sp. MnatMP-M17 | reverse complement strand
GGCTCCAGCCCCATCCCCGGCCCCGACCCCATCCCCGGCCCCCGAGGATCAGCGCCTGCTCGCCACCTACTGACGGCCCCGGTCCCGCGGGCCGCGGAGGCGCGCGGACCGGGCGCCTCCGCAAGCGCGCCCCGACCGCCCTGCCCCCCTTGACCGGTATGAACCCTGCGTTCCGGTTCCTTACCGGGATGGGTACTTCACCCGGCGTACACCCAACTCCCCCCGGAATGTGGGTCTCCGCGAGCACGCTTCGTACGTGAGACGCATCGTGGGAATCATCCTGGCGGTGCTGCTGATCGGCGGAGTGGCAGCAGCCGTCGTGGCAGGCCGAGAGAGCCAGGTATCAAGCACGGCAACGAAGACCGTGCGTGGGGTCATCGGTTCGGAGAAGGCCGAGTTCTTCGCCGATCCCGACGTGGTCAAGGCCCTGGACGAACGTGGTTATACCGTGAAGACGGAGACCTCCGGCTCCTGGGCCATGGAGGAACTCTCTCTCGACGGTACCGACTTCGCCTTTCCGTCGTCCACGGCACCGGCCGACGAACTGGCCGACAAGTATCAGGTGCCGGGCACACCGCCACGGCCCTTCTACTCGCCGCTGGTGGTCGTCGCCCATCGGTCCGCCGCCGAGGTCCTGGCCCGTAACGGGCTGGCCACCCTGGACGGCGAGTCGCGCGGCACCCTGCGGATGGGCCCGTATCTGGAGGCGGCGCGCAAGGAGCGCACCTGGCAGCAGCTCAAGGGCTCCTCGGCCCATGCCGAGCTGACCGGGACGGTCTTCATCGCCAGCACCGATCCGATGACCTCCAACTCGGGCGCGCTCTATCTCGCCGCCGCGTCCTATGTGGACAACGGCGGAAAGGTCGTGGGCGACAAGGCGGCGGTCACCCGTACGGCGCCGCTGCTCAAGCAGCTCACCGTCGTCCAGGGCGCCCAGCAGACCAGTTCCGACGCGCCGTTCCGCGACTTCATCAGCGGCGTCGGGAATCCGCTCGTGCTGGTCTACGAGTCGCAGGTGGCCTCGGTGCTGCTCCAGAAGCAGGACGTCGGCGATCTGGTGGTGCTCTATCCGGACACCACCGTCATCAGCGACCACACGCTCGTACCGCTCACCGACGACGGCCGGGCGCTCGGCGCACTGCTCACCACCGACAAGCGGCTGCGCGAGCTGGCGGTACGGCACGGCTTCCGCCCGCAGGGAGCCGCGGCGGAGTTCACCGCCGCGACCGCTCCGTACCAGGCCTTCCTCAACCAGCGGCTGACCGGTGTCCGCCAGGCGCCCGTGCCGACCACCGAGTGGCTGCACGCGATGGCGCAGCGGGCCAGGTCGTAGCTCTTCGCTGCCCTTCGCCGCTCTTCGCTCTTCGTCAAAGTCCCAGGGGGAACCGCATGTCCACAGAGCAGAGCCCCGGCCCGGCCGGCTCGGAGCTGATCCTCACACCGCCCGAACCCGTCCCGCCGGTCCGTACCGAACAGGCCGCAGGGCTGGTGCCGGTCGACGACTCCGTACGCGTGGAGATGACGCGGCGCGCCACGGACTATGTCGGATCACTCGCCGCACTCGACGCCCGCTCGCCCGAATTCACCGCCCGTATCGGTGAGATCGCGAATCTCGGCTCCGGCGAGATCCGCAGCGCCGCCCAGCAGTCCAACCGGATGCTGGACCGTACGATCCACTCCCTCTCCTCCGGCGGCGAGGACGCGCAGGCCCGGGTGTCGTCCTCGCTGGTCGAACTGCGCCGTACGGTGGAGGACCTGGACCCGCGAGACACACCGGGCAAGGGAGCCCGCCGCTTTCTCTCCAAGCTGCCCGGCGGCAACAAGCTGCGCGATCACGCCGCCAAGTACGCCTCCTCGCAGGGCACCTTGAACAAGATCGTGAGCTCGCTCCGGGGCGGCCAGGACGAACTGCGCCGTGACAACGCCGCGTTGCACACCGAGCGGACGCGGCTGTGGGAGACCATGGGCAAGCTCCAGGAGTACGCGGTGCTCACCTCGGCGCTCGACACGGCGATCGAGGAGCGGATCGGTACGGTCGGACTGACAGACCCGGCGCAGGCCGACGCGCTGCGTGCCGATGTCCTCTTTCCCGTACGGCAGAAGCACCAGGACCTGCTGACGCAGCTCGCGGTATGCGCACAGGGCTATCTGGCGATGGATGTCGTACGGCGCAACAACGAGGAGCTGATCAAGGGCGTCGACCGCGCGGCGACCACCACGGTCTCGGCGCTGCGGATCGCGGTGATGCTCTCCTCGGCGCTGGAGAACCAGCGCAAGGTGACCGAGCAGGTGAACGTCCTGCGCTCCACGACGGAGGATCTGATCCGCGGCAACGCGGAGATGCTCGCCACCCAGAGCGGTGAGATCCAGCGCATCGCGGCGGATCCGGCGGTGGGCGCGGAGACGCTGCGCTCGGCGTTCCAGCAGATCTACCGGACGCTGGACGCGATCGACACGTACAAGATCCAGGCGACGGAGTCGATGGCCTCCACGGTGGAGTCGCTGACGGCCGAACTCCAGAGCGCCAGCACATATTTGGGGCGGACCCGCACGGCGGGCGCGCTGGAAGGAGGCCTTCAGTGAGACGCAGGCTGACCGGGATAGCTGTGGTGGCGTCTTTGCTGGCCGTCGCCGCGTGCACCAGTGGCGGGGGCGGTGCCGCCAAGAACCCCGATTCCGGCCCGGACACGACGTACCGCCCGGGCACCCTGCGCGTGCTCGCCTCCAGTGAACTCGCCGATATGCGGGGCGTGCTGGACCAGGCGGAGCAGAAGACGGGCGTGAAGGTGAACGCCACCTGGACCGGCACGCTGGACGCCGCCGATCTGATCGCCTCGGGCAAGGCGGACGGCAAGTACGACGCGGTGTGGCTGTCGTCCAACGACTATCTGCGGCTGGATCCGGGAGTCTCGCAGCGCATCACCAACGAGACGCCGATCATGTCCTCGCCCGTCGCGCTCGGTGTGCGGACGGAGACCGTACAGCGGCTCGACTGGCAGCCGGACGAGGTCACCTGGTCGCAGGTGCACCAGGCGGTCGTGGCCGGGAAGCTGACGTACGGGATGACCGATCCCGTGCGCTCCAACTCCGGTTTCTCCGCGCTGATCTCGGTGGCCTCCGGGCTCTCGGGCGCGCAGTCGGCGCTCACCGACGCGGATGTGCGCCGGGCGACCGGAAAGCTGAAGGAGTTCTTCACCGGGCAGAAGCTGACGTCGGGTTCGTCCGGCTGGCTCGCGACGGCTTACACCCGGCGCGGCAGCGTGAACGCGCTGGTCAACTACGAGTCGGTGCTGCTCTCCATGAACCGGGACAGCAACACCGGACTCACCGTGATCCGTCCCAAGGACGGTGTGGTGACCGCCGACTATCCCTTCACACTGCTGACCTCGGCGCCTCAGGAGGCGCGGGAGGCGGGCCAGGCGCTCACCTCGTATCTGCGCGGCCCGGAGGCACAGAAGGCGCTGACCGAGCAGACGTTCCGGCGCCCTGTGGTCCCGTCCGTACCGCCCGCGGCGGGCCTGGCCACCGACAAGCGGCGCGAACTGCCCTTCCCGGGCTCGCGTTCGGTCGCTGACGGGCTGCTCGACGCGTACGAGAACCAGCTCCGCCGGCCCTCGCGCACCGTGTACGTACTGGACACCTCGGGCTCGATGGAGGGCGAACGGCTCTCCCGGCTGAAGGACGCGCTCGCCGGGTTGACCGGTACGGACGAGTCCGCGACCGGCGAGCGGTTCCGTGACCGGGAGGAGGTGACGCTGATGCCGTTCGGCTCCGAGGTGAAGAAGGTCCTGAGCCATACGGTGGACCCGGCCGGCCGGGCCGCCGCGCTGGACGCGATCCGCGCTGACGCCAGGGCGCTGTCGGCGTCTGGCGACACCGCGATCTTCAGCAGTCTGCGGGAGGCGTACTCCCATCTCGGCAAGGGCGGTTCGGGCTCGGACGCCTTCACCTCGATCGTCCTGATGACGGACGGCGAGAACACGAGCGGCGCGAAGGCCGCCGATTTCGACAGCTTCTACGCGGAGCTGCCGCCCGACCGTCGCTCCACTCCGGTCTTCCCCATCCTCTTCGGCGACTCGGACCGCGCGGAGCTGGAGCATATCGCCGAGCTCACGGGCGGCCGGCTGTTCGACGCGACGGGGGGCGAGGAGTCGCTCGACGGCGCCTTCGAGGAGATCCGTGGCTACCAGTAGAGGACTCGGCAGGGCAGTGGCGTATCTGGAGTCGCGCAAGAACCTGGTGGGCAGCGCGGCGGGCGTGGGCGGCCTGGCCCTCACCTTCACGGGCCTGGCGGGCGCGTACTGGCCGGTGGTGGTGGCGGGACTGTACGGCGCGGGCGCGCTGATCGCGCCGCCGGAACGCCCGGACGCGCCGGCCTTCGCCAATCCGGCGGAGCAACTGGACGAGATCCGCGCCGACTTCACCAAGCTCCGCGCCTATCTGGCCGAGGTCGACCTCCCGCCCACCGCGGCCGGCCGTCTCACCGAGCTCACCGAGGTCCTGGCCGCCCTCCTGGAACCGGGCTGGGTCGCGGACGCGTTGGCGATGGACGCGGAGGGTGTGCACAGCCTGTCGCGGGCCATCCGCCAGGACGTGCCGGAATCGGTGGACACCTTCGTACGCACCCGCTGGTGGACCCGCCTCCAGCCGGGCACCGAACCTCCGGAACGCCACCTCGAACGCCAGCTCACGGTCCTCTACGACGAGGCCCGCGCCCTGGCGACGGCCCTGCGGGAGGCGGAGTCCCGCCGCCAGGAGACCCACACACGCTACTTGGAGGACCGGCACAGGCCACCGGGGACGTGAGGGGAAGGAGAGGGGAAGAAGCGGCACGTCGGCGGCACGTCGGCGGGCCGGTGACCGGCCCGGTGCGCGACTGGCCGGTACTCCGATACGCCGGTACGCCGGTACGCGGACGGCAATGACGGCCGGCGAAGACTGCCCACCACCGGCAATGACGTCGGTGGCCCACAGCGGCGAGGATCTTCGCACCACAGCTCGACAAGGGAGGCACACACCCATGAGACCGTCCCGCGCTGCTCTGCTCGTCGCGGCCACCGCCCTGACACCGGCCCTCCTCTTCACCACGCCGGCGTTCGCCACGGACTCGACGGCCACGCCGACGTCCGTGGCGGCCACGACCGTGACGGCCACGTCCGAAACGCCGGTGGACGAGATGTCGGAGGAGGACCTCCGCATCGCGATCCTGCGCATCCTGGCCGACGAGGCCAGCGGCAAGGCGGTCGTCCGAGAGGCCAACAAGGCCCTCGACGGCACCGTGGAGGAGATGCGCACCTTCCTGAAGACCGGCTACCGCCTCGCCCAGACCGAGGACGACCGCGTCGCCGTCTTCCGCATCCTGTTCCTGGCCACCGAGAACGGCGACAAAGCCGTCATCCGAGAGGTGAACAAGGTCCTCAACGACGGCAGCCCGGAAGCCCTGCGCGCCTTCCTGGAAACCGGCTACCGCCTCGCCCAGGCCGAAGACGACCGCGTCGCCATCTTCCGCATCCTCGCCGACCCGACCATCAGCGACGCCCTCCGCGCGGCTGCCGAGGAGGTCATCGACGGCACACCGGAGGAGCTGCGGTACTTCCGGGAGGTCGGGCAGTACGAGGTGAACGGCTAGACGGCTGTTTCCTTCCCGGATTTCCTTCCCGGACTGCGGGCCGGTGGGTGGTGTGCGCGGCAGTGGAATGGGGCTTCTGGGCTCTGCTCAGCGGCGAACGGCCGGTGGGTGGCTGGGGTTCAGGACCGCTGTGAGGGTGGGGTTGTTGTCTGCTGGTTACGACCGAGAGGTAGTTGTGGTGGGCCGGTTGGTTTTGGGCGACGTGGGGGCCGCCCCTCTGTTTTTGATTGTGGCG
>NZ_FMDK01001003.1 GCF_900091995.1 Streptomyces sp. MnatMP-M17 | reverse complement strand
CGGCCACGCGCCCGCCGCGGGCCGCGCTCCCAGCGCCGGTCCCGGCGCACCGCCGCACGGTCAGGTACGCCGCTGGATCGAGATCAACGGCACACGCCATCAGATCTCCCGCGCCACACTCGTGCTGGGCCGCAGCACCGACGCCGACGTCCGGATCGACGATCCGGGCGTCTCCCGTCGGCACTGCGAGATCCGGACCGGTACGCCCTCGACGATCCAGGACCTCGGGTCCACCAACGGCATCGTGGTAGACGGACAGCACACCACCCGCGCTACGCTCCGCGACGGCTCGCGGATCGTCGTGGGCAACACCACCATCGTTTACAGGCAAGCCGAAGGGTGAAGCGGGGGCAATGTCAGAGCTGACCCTGACGGTCATGCGGCTAGGTTTTCTGGCCGTTCTGTGGCTGTTCGTGATCGTGGCCGTCCAGGTCATCCGCAGTGATCTGTTCGGCACACGCGTCACACAGCGCGGCTCACGCCGCAGCGGCGATGCCCGCCCGCAGCAGGCCCGCCAGCCGGCGGCGCCGCCTCAGCAGCGCCAGCAGCAGGGAGGCAGGCAGCGCCGCGGCGCGCCCACCAAGCTGGTCGTCTCCGAGGGCAGCCTCACCGGCACCACGGTGGCTCTCCAAGGGCAGACCATCACCCTGGGCCGCGCGCACGACTCGACGATCGTGCTGGACGACGACTACGCGTCCAGCAGGCATGCCAGGATCTACCCGGACCGCGACGGCCAGTGGATCGTCGAGGACCTCGGATCCACCAACGGCACCTATCTCGACCGGACCCGGCTCACGACACCGACACCGATCGCGCTGGGCGCTCCTATCCGCATCGGCAAGACCGTCATCGAGCTGCGGAAGTAGTACGACAATGAGCGAGCGGAGCGAGCGAGCCGCGGCGGTCCGGACAGCGGACCGGAGCAGGCTCCCGACCGGAGGGTGGGCAGTGTGGCTCGAGACCGGCTGGCGCGACAGTCGACCGGCGAGCCGACGGGCGAGGTGCGCATGAGTCTGTCTCTGCGCTTCGCCGCCGGATCGCACAAGGGCATGATCCGGGAGGGCAACGAGGACTCCGGCTATGCCGGACCGCGGCTGCTTGCCATCGCCGACGGCATGGGCGGCCAGGCCGCCGGCGAGGTCGCGTCCTCCGAGGTGATCTCGACGCTCGTCCAGCTCGACGACGACGTGCCCGGCTCCGACATCCTCACCTCGCTCGGCACGGCGGTGCAGCGCGCCAACGACCAGCTCCGGGTGATGGTCGAGGAGGATCCCCAGCTCGAAGGCATGGGGACGACGCTCACCGCTCTTCTGTGGACCGGCCAGCGGCTCGGTCTGGTCCATGTCGGCGACTCCCGCGCCTATCTGCTGCGCGACGGCGTCCTCACGCAGATCACCCAGGACCACACCTGGGTCCAGCGGCTGGTCGACGAGGGCCGGATCACCGAGGAAGAGGCCACCACCCATCCGCAGCGCTCGCTGCTGATGCGCGCGCTGGGCAGCGGCGACCATGTCGAGCCGGATCTCTCCATCCGCGAGGTCCGCGCCGGCGACCGCTATCTGATCTGCTCGGACGGCCTCTCCGGCGTTGTCTCCCACCAGACCATGGAGGAGACCCTCGCGAGCTACCAGGGCCCGCAGGAGACCGTACAGGCCCTCATCCAGCTCGCGCTGCGCGGCGGCGGGCCCGACAACATCACCTGCATCGTGGCCGACGTCCTGGATGTCGAGTCCAACGACACCCTGGCCGGGCAGCTCAACGACACTCCGGTCGTCGTCGGCGCGGTCGCCGAGAACCAGCTACCGCTGAACTCCGCGGAGAACGCCGCCGCGATGCAGACGCCCGCGGGCCGCGC
>NZ_FMDK01001005.1 GCF_900091995.1 Streptomyces sp. MnatMP-M17 | reverse complement strand
CGTCCCCCGCCACTGGGCGGAGCGGCTGGCGGCGAGGAAGTCGGCCTCCACACCGCGCAGTTCCAGTACGTCCTCGGCGTCCTCGATCCGGCTTCGTACCGCCGCCAGATGGCTGCCCCGGTACAGTCCGCTCGGCAGCCGGCCCGACGCGTCCCAGGTGTCGGCCGCCTCCGCCAGTCCCCGATGGGCCAGCATCGCTTCGAGGTTCACGTCGATCCAGGCCCGCAGCGCCGGCCACGCGTAGAGCAGTGAGTCGTGGCACAACTGGGCCCAGCCGCCGTCGACCACGACGAGGCGAGCCTCCACGAGCCTGCCGAGCAGAGCGGTGTCGCGCTGCCCGTCGTCGGTGGACGCGGCGATGAGGTCGCCGGTTCTGACGCGGCGGCGCACCGCCTTGCCCTCGCTGTCCACGACACGCACCAGACGCAGCACGAGCGCACGTAGGGCCGGCCGCTCGGCCGGGTCCAGGGAGTCCAGGAGGGTATGGGCGGTCTGCGCCACCGAGCCGCGGATACCGCCCGTGGCGTGATAGCCGGATACCGTCAGGCGGCGCCCCCAGCGCCCCGCCCAGGTGGCCCTCAGAACGTGGGCGAGGAACGGCAGGGCCGTCGTGTGTCCCATCCCGCCCTGCTCCAGGCGCAGTTCGTGCAGCAGGATGTCGAGGAGCCCGTCCTCCAGCAGCAGCCCCGCCTGGGCCGCCGGGCCGGTGATCGCCTCGCCCAGTTCCTCGTCGGTCAACGGCGGTACGGTGAACTGACCTGCCAGCACCAAGCGGGACAGTCGGGAGTCGCGCAGGCAGTGCCCGTAGTAGTCGGCACGCAGACCCAGGACGACACGGGGGCCGGGTCTGGAGGCGGTCGCGACCGCGCGGATGAACAGATCCCGCTCCTCTGCGTCCTCACACTGTGTGAAGATCTCTTCCAACTGATCCACCACCAGCACCCGGGGAGCGCGGCGACCGTCGGCAGAGGCGGGGAAATTGCCGGTGCCCAGCGCGTCCGCCACCTCCGCGAAGGGACGACCTACGGCCTCGGACCAGCGGGAGACCAGCTCCTGGAACGGCTTGGGCCCCGGGGCCGGAACCAGGAGCACCGGTCCTACGCTGTCGGCGGCCGCCAGGCCCGCGCGCAGGAGCGAGGACTTCCCCGCGCCCGATGGCCCGACCAGCACCACCGGCCCGACGGCTTGGGCGTCGGTCACCCGGTCCACGAGGACCTGGGTCAGTTGCCGGCGTCCGAAGAAGAGATGACTCTCCTCGGGCAGGAAGGGCCGCATGCCGGGATACGGGCAGTGCGTGCCGTCATCCTCTGGCGGGGGCGGCAGGAACGCGGGCGCAGGGGTGTAGCGCGGGTTCGGTGCGAGTGTGAGGTCTCCCATGCGCCCGGCGCTGTCGGCGTGGGGGCGCACCGCACTGTTCTGGAATCTGTGGTCCAGATGTCGGTAGAGGTCGTTCAGTGTGAAGCGAACCGGGCCGCCCGGTTCTCCCTCGGTCAGCACGCGCAACAACTCGCCGCTGAAGAGGGTGTGCGTCTGCCCCTTCGGCGCGAAGGAGACAGCGTAGTGCGAGGCAGAGCTGAGCAGGAAGCTGCCTGCCGGGCGCGCCGACGCGTACGGATCGCTTCGCTGCGCCGGTGAGGCCGCTTCGGCGAGGCCGGAGAAGCAGCAGTCGAGGATGACCACGGAGCGTGCGGCCGCCTCGCTCAGCTGGTTCTTTATTTCCGCGTAGGGGACGGCGTGGACCGTGCTGTCCGGTACCGAACTCGCCGAAGTGGCCAGGTACAGCAGATCCCCAGGGCCGAGGAGTCCGTGGCCGACGAAGTAGAAAAACACGACGCCGCCGTCCGACGCCCCTGCTATGGCGCGTTCGACGGCGGCCAGCACCTCGGTCGGGTTCTCGGGGTCGGTGAGCAGTTCGACATTCCCCTGCTCCATCCCGCATGCCGTGTGCAGCGTGGCGGCGATGTCGACGGCGGACCGCCGGGCACTGGGCAGGCTCGACAGAGAGGCGCCTGCCTGATGATGCCCGGTGCCGACCACGACGGCGCGGCAGTTGGGTCCGCTCAGACCGGACGTGCCCGTGTGCTCCACCGATCAGACCTGTTCCCGACCGGGCGGCCGCTCCGGTTCCCCGGGCTCGGAGCTGCCAGGGGCCGGATTGGGGCCGGAGGTGTCGGGTGCTTGTATTGCCTCCGCCACACGCAGCGCGAGGCTCCCCGACATCTCCGGCGTGAGCCCGCGCACCCGCTCGGAGGTGACAGTGATCTGGACCCCGTCGGGGCGGGTGATGGTGACGGTCTGGTTGCCGCGGCGGTTCTGCAACCAGGCCACCACCGCCGCCGCGAGAGCCGCCGTCAGTCCACCGGGTGCGAGAAGCAAGGTGATCAGCTCTTCCCGCGCCCCCATGCTGTCAGCCGGCGGCTCGTGCGTACGCTCCCGTCCGACACCGCTCCGAAGCTGCGGGTCGCGTAAGAGCCAGCGCCGCAGATCTGCGGACTCACCGGTATCCGGGACCAGCAGATCGACTCTCATATTCCCCCGCTCAGAGTAATGACCCCACCACTCTCGGAGATTATCGTCCCCTGGTTCGTGGTACCAGAGCCCGACCGTCCGCCGCGTGTTTCTTTGAAGATCAACAGAAGGAGTCCCGCGCAGGCCCGGTACTGCTTCAGCTCACCCAGGACCACGTCGGTCACTTCGTCCCGGCCGTCCTCGTGGCGGCGGATCAGGTTGATTACGGGGATGCCCGTGTCGTCCCGGACTGCGGCGGACCCGTGTTCGCCGATCTGATCCGGCAGGTAGCGCAGGAAACTGCGCGTCGGCACCATGTACGTCCCCAGCTCACCCGGAATCTCGTGGTACATGAGCGGCGCCGGCGTCCGGGCATCCAAGGCGTACATACGACGTCGCGCAGCGGCCCGGCGACCGGCTCGCGCCGGGCTGGCACGCGGCCCGACA
>NZ_FMDK01001006.1 GCF_900091995.1 Streptomyces sp. MnatMP-M17 | reverse complement strand
CGGCCCGACGGGCCGCGCCCGCCCGCCGCCGAGTGAGCCGACGGGCGCGCCGCCTCCGCTCCGGCAGCCCGGCCGCCTTGGGTTACGGAGACGTTCGGGCTGCCCACGGCCGCCGGAGGGGCCCGGGCCTTAGTGGTTGACCGAGTGGTTGGCGAATGCGGGGTTCAGGAGGCCGATCACGTTGACCGTGTTGCCTGTCGCGTTCACCGGGATGTGGACCGGGATCTGGATGGCGTTGCCGGAGCCGACGCCCGGGGAGTTCTTCGCCGTGCCGAGCGCCTGGGCGCCGCCGTCGGTGGCGAACGCGGCACCGGCGGAGGCGCCCGCCGCGAGACCGGCGGTGACGAGGACCAGAGCGGCCTTCTTGGCAACCTTCATGGGATGTTCCTTAATCGCGTGATCAATGACCACGGCAGTACGCCGTGGTTACGCCATGAAGAACGCCCGAGCGGCGATCAGGATGCGCCGTGTGGGTGACATACACACGACGGTATGAATCTCTGACCGGAGGACGACGGTCCGCTTCGGCCGGCTCAGCCCGCCGCCCCATGTCGGACGGCCCAGAGCGCCGCCTGTGTACGGTCCGAGAGATCCAGCTTCATCAGGATGTTCGAGACGTGGGTCTTGACAGTCTTCTCGGAGAGCACCAGCGCACGGGCGATCTCGCGGTTGGAGCGCCCGTCGGCGATCAGGCCGAGCACCTCCTGCTCCCGGTCGGTGAGCGAGGTCCCTCTGCCCTGGCCGGCGCCCGTCTCGTCCTGGGCCAGCAGCGCGCCCGCGACCTCCGGCTGGAGCAGCACATGGCCCGCGTGGACGGAGCGGATCGCGCCCGCCAGCGCCTCGGGATCGACGTCCTTGTAGACATAGCCGGAGGCACCGGCCCGCAGAGCGGGAACCACGGTGCGCTTCTCGGTGAAGCTGGTGACGATCAGCACTCTGGCCGGGTTGTCCAGCTCACGGAGCTTGCGCAGCGCCTCGATACCGTCCATACCGGGCATCTTGATGTCCATCAGCACCACGTCGGGACGCAGTTCCTCGGCGCGGGCGACGCCCTCGCCGCCGTCCGACGCCTCGCCGACCACCTCGATGTCGTCCTGGATCTCCAGGAACGTACGCAGTCCACGGCGGACCACCTGGTGGTCGTCGACCAGCAGGACGCGGATCGCCCGCCCGCGTCCGGCCGCGACACTTCCGGCCGGACGCCGGGCACCGGCCCTGCCCTCTTCAGCCACCGGGCACCTCCATCTCGATCGTGGTGCCCTGTCCGGGCGCCGATTTCACCCTGAGTCTGCCGCCCACACCGCTCGCGCGGTCGCGCATCGAGACCAGCCCGAGATGGCGGCCGGCTCTGCGGACCGTCCTGGGTTCGAAGCCCGTACCGTTGTCGGTGACGCTGAGGACCGCGCCCTGGCCACGGCGGGCGAGGGCGACGTCGACCCGGTCGGCGCCGGAGTGCCGCAGCGCGTTGTGCAGTGCCTCCTGGGCCACCCGCAGCAGCGCCTCCTCCTGGGCGGCGGGCAGGGCCCGTATCCCGGAGGCGCCGAAGGTCACCTTGGCGGAGTGGGCGCGGTCGAGCACCTGGACATGGGTACGGAGCGTATGGACCAGCCCGTCCTCGTCCAGGGCCGCCGGGCGCAGCTCGACCACGGCGGCGCGCAGCTCGTCGGCGGCCTCGGCGGCGAGGGCGGCGACCTGCTGGAGTTCGCCCTTGGCGCGGACCGGATCGCGGTCGACCAGGGCGGCGGCGGCCTGGGCGGTCAGCCGTAGCGAGAAGAGCTTCTGGCTGACGGCGTCGTGGAGTTCGTGCGCGAGGCGCGAGCGCTCCTCGGCGATGGTGAGTTCGCGGCTGCGCTCGTAGAGCCGGGCGTTGGTGAGGGCGATCGCGGCGTGCTGGGCGAGGATCGCGAGGAGTTCCTCGTCCTCCTCGGTGAATCCGCAGCGCTCGCCACGGGCGGACTCCGGCCTGGGACAGCGCTTGTTGGCGAGGAAGAGCGCGGCGATCGTCTCGTCACCGTCCCTGACCGGGAGGCCGAGGAAGTCGGACATCTCCGGGTGGGCGGAGGGCCAGCCCTCGAAGCGCGGATCCTTGCGCACATCGGCGAGGCGCTCGGCCTTCTCCTCGTGGAGCATCGCCGCGAGGATGCCGTGCTGGCGTGGCAGCGGACCGATGGCCCGCCACTCCTCGTCGCTGATGCCGTCCACCACGAACTGGGCGAAGCCGCCGTGGTCGTCGGGGACACCGAGCGCCGCGTACTCGGCGTCGAGCAGTTCGCGGGCCGAGGCGACGATCGTCTTGAGGACGTCGCGCACCTCCAGACGTCTGCTCATCGCGAGAAGCGCGCTGCTCACGGCGGCGAGGCCGGAGCCTGGTCGGTGACTCATGTTTTTACCGTACCGGCGGGCCGGACAGCCCGTATCCGCCTCGGGACCGCCTCCGACCGGGGCCGATGACCTAGGTCCGACCTCAGTCCGGCCTCAGTCCGACTTCCGCCTGACCTCGGCCTGGCCTAGGTCGAAGTGCCCTGAGGGGACCGGGCCCGCGTCCGAGGCGGTGGCAGGGACGGCGTTCCTACGGTGAGTGGCATCGGCGGGCGACGAAGCGCGCCGATCTGGGCTGGAGGAGCGATGTCATGCCGGTAGCGATCATCACGGGAGCTTCGAAAGGGCTGGGGCGTGCGCTGGCCGTGGCGCTGGCCGGGCGCGGCTGGGATCTGGTGCTGGACGCCAGGACCGCGTACGTACTGGAGGAGACGGCCGGAGAGGCTCGGGCGCATGGAACACGGGTGGTGGCCCTCGCGGGAGATGTCACGGACGCCGTGCACCGTGCGGAGCTGGTGACTGCCGCCGCCGGGCTGGGCGCGCTCGATCTGGTGGTGAGCAATGCCAGTGCGCTGGGCGCGGAACCGCTCGTACGGCTGGACGCGCTGCCGCTCGACGGGCTGCGGGCGGCGCTGGAGACCAATGTGGTCGCGGCGCTCGGTCTGGTGCAGCGGGCGCTGCCACTGCTGCGCGCGGGCACTCCGGGCGCGGTCATCACGGTCAGTTCGGACGCGGCGGCGGAGGCGTACGGGACCTGGGGCGGTTACGGCGCGTCGAAGGCGGCGCTGGACCAGCTCGCCGCCGTGCTCGCGGTCGAGGAGCCGGAGCTGCGCGTGTGGGCCATCGATCCGGGCGACATGAAAACGGACCTCTATACGGCGGCCGTGCCGGACGACCCGGATCCACGGCCCGATCCGGAGTCGGTGGTGCCCGGTTTTCTGCGGCTGCTGGAGCGGCGCCCGGCGAGCGGCCGGTACGCGGCACCGGATCTCCTGGAGCCGAAGTGAGTGTCCTGCCGACGCTGCGGGTGCCCGAGGAACTGTCGGCCCGGGTCCCGGCGGAGCAGCGCGGCTCCGGCAGGGACGATGTGCGTCTGCTGGTCTCCCGGGGCACCGAAGTGACTCATCACACCTTCCGTGAGCTGCCCGGTCTGCTCCGGGCCGGCGATGTGCTGGTGGTCAATACGTCGGCGACGCTGCCGGCCGCGGTCAACGGGCGCCTCGGCGGCGCGCGCGTCGTCGTGCACTTCTCGACGCGCGGTGACGACGGCCGGTGGGCGGTGGAGCTGCGCACACCCGCGGCGGCCGGGACGACCGGGACGGGCACCACCCTGCCCAGGGCCGGTGGCCCGTCCGGAGCGGTCGTACGGCTGCCGGGCGGCGAGCAGCTCGTACTGGAGGATCCGCTGGCCCCGGAGGGAGCCCGGCTGTGGTGGGCGCGCGTCTCGTATCCGGATGTGCCGGGGCTGCTGCGCCGCTGCGGACGGCCGATCCGTTACGGATACACGGCGCGGGATCAGCCGCTGTCCGCGTACCAGACGGTCTTCGCGCTCCCTTCCGCCGACGGCTCCGGCTCCGCGGAGATGCCGAGCGCGGGCCGTCCCTTCACCGCGAGGACGGTCACAGAGCTGGTGTGCCGAGGCGTGCAGTTCGCGCCGCTGACGCTGCATACGGGAGTGGCCTCGGCGGAGGCCCACGAACCGCCGTACCCGGAGCGCTTCGAGGTGCCGGAGACGACGGCCCGGCTGGTGAACGCCGCCTCGGCGGGCGGCGGACGGATCATCGCGGTCGGTACGACGGCGGTACGGGCCCTGGAGTCGGCGGCCGGGAGCGACGGTGTGGTGCGGGCCGCCTCGGGATGGACGGATCTGGTGATCACGCCCAGGCGCGGAGTGCGCGCCGTGGACGGGCTGCTGACCGGACTGCACGAGCCGGAGGCCTCGCATCTGCTGATGCTGGAGGCGATCGCCGGGCGCGCGGCGCTGGAGCGCGGCTATCAGGAGGCGCTGGAGCGTCTCTATCTCTGGCACGAGTTCGGGGACGTCCATCTCCTCCTCCCTCGGCTCCCTGACGAGACCGCTCACACGGCGCATTGCTGAAGCAACGAACGGTCATATCGCCCCACCCTCGATGTGAGCCCGAGCATAGGACGTGGATCACTTACGAAGCGGAGTAGTCGATGGACAAAGGGGTGTGAGGATGGCGTAAACGGGCATCTTGGCGCCTTGCGGGTGCCCTGATGCACTACTCAGGGTCGTACGTCACACCTTTGCCAGAGGATTTTGCTGCCGCTAAGAATTGCGTTCGTCGCCGCCGAGCTGGCTGGCCAACCGGCCTTCGCGACTCCCCGCAATTCGAAGAGGTACGTCTTTCATGTTCTCGTCACGCATCGCTGATCTCCGTAGCCTGAACAGGACCACGACCCGCAAGGCTTCGATCGCAGGCATCGCCGCCGCCGGTGTCGCGGCCGTCACGTTCTCGCTGGTTCCCGGTGGCAACGCCTCCGCCGACGCCCATGCCGCCACCGCGCCGGTGGCCTGGTCGAGCACCCAGAGCGGCGTGCACACCACGGCGGCGAAGGAGATCACCGCCGTCAAGACGGCCGACAGCAAGGTGGCCTACCCGGACAACCTGGACGGGTGGATCCGTGAGGCGCTGTCGATCATGAAGAAGAACGGCATTCCCGGCTCGTACGAGGGACTGCACCGCAACATCATCCGCGAGTCGAGCGGTAACCCGAAGGCCATCAACCTCTGGGACATCAACGCCAAGAACGGCATACCGTCGAAGGGCCTGCTCCAGGTCATCCCGCCGACGTTCGCCGCGTACCACGTCAAGGGCACGCCGAACGACATCTGGGACCCGGTCGCCAACATCGTGGCCGCCGCCAACTACGCCGCGGACAAGTACGGCTCGATGGACAACGTCAACAGCGCCTACTGAGCAGGGCGGCGCGCTGACACGTACGACGCGCACTGACGCGTATCGACGCGGAGGGCGGCATCCCGTACGGGGTGCCGCCCTCCGGCGTGCGTGCGTGTGTGCATGCGTGCCTGCGTGTATGCCTGTTGGTGCGCGCTACTTGCGCATGACCTCCGGCTCATGACGGCGCAGCAGCCGCGACACCGCGAATCCGCAGACCACACCGATGAACAGCAGGATGCCGATGTTCATCCCCCACTGGCTCGCCGAGTGCTCCCACAGCGGGTCCAGATTGGTGGGATTGTCCTGGTCCCACGGCGGCATGAGATGCGCGAGGTCGAGAGTCGAGCCCGCGCCCGCGATGGCCCAGCGGGACGGCATCAGCCAGGCGAACTGTTCCAGCCCGGGCGAGTCGTAGACCTGGAAGAGAATGCCGGTGAAGACGACCTGGACGATCGCGAACATCACCAGCAGCGGCATGGTCTTCTCGGCGGTCTTCACCAGCGAGGAGATGACCAGGCCGAACATCATCGAGGTGAAGCCGAGCGCGATCACGACCAGACAGATCTCGATGGCAGGCGGCATGATCAGGCCCTCTTCGGGCAGGGCGCGGGTGGCGAAGCCGATACCGCAGATGATGACGCCCTGGAAGGCCGTGATCACACCGAGCGTGATCACCTTGGACATCAGATAGGCGGAACGGGACAGCCCGGTGGCCCGTTCCCGTTCGTAGATGACTCGTTCCTTGATCAGCTCTCGTACGGAGTTGGCCGCGCCCGAGAAGCACATACCGACCGCGAGGATCAGCATGATCGTGCCCGCGTCGCCGTTGAATCGGGACGGCGCCTCCGGCGGGCCGAGACCGAACTTCGCCGGAATGACCACGCTGACCACGCCGAGCACGGCCGGCAGGATCACCATCAGCGCCATGAAGCCCTTGTCGGACGCGATGACCGCCGTATAGCGGCGGATGAGCGTCAGCAACTGGGCGCCCCAGCTCTGCGGCTTCGGCGGGCGCATCTGCTGCGCCGGCGGCATATGTACGGACTGCGCGGCGACGGCGTCGATGTCCGCGGCGTACATCTGGTAGTGCTGCGAGCCACGCCAGCGGCCCGCCCAGTCGTAGTCGCGGTAGTTCTCGAAGGCGGAGAAGACATCGGCCCAGGTGGTGTAGCCGAAGAAGTTGAGCGCCTCCGCCGGCGGGCCGAAGTACGCCACGGAGCCGCCGGGCGCCATCACCAGCAGCTTGTCGCAGAGCGCCAGTTCGGCCACGGAGTGGGTGACGACCAGGACCGTACGGCCGTCGTCGGCCAGACCGCGCAGCAGCTGCATGACATCGCGGTCCATGCCCGGGTCCAGACCGGAGGTCGGCTCGTCCAGGAAGATCAGCGACGGCTTGGTGAGCAGTTCCAGGGCCACGGAGACGCGCTTGCGCTGACCACCGGAGAGCGAGGTGATCTTCTTGTCCTTGTGGATGTCGAGCTTGAGCTCGCGCAGCACCTCGTCGATACGGGCCTCGCGCTCGGCCTCGGCGGTGTCGCCGGGAAAGCGCAGCTTGGCCGCGTACTTGAGCGCCTTTCTGACGGTCAGCTCCTTGTGCAGGATGTCGTCCTGCGGAACCAGACCGATGCGCTGGCGCAGCTCGGCGAACTGCTTGTACAGATTCCGGTTGTCGTAGAGGACATCGCCCTGGTCGGCCGGGCGGTAGCCGGTGAGCGCCTTGAGCAGCGTGGACTTGCCGGAGCCGGACGGGCCGATGACCGCGATCAGCGACTTCTCCGGGACACCGAAGGAGACGTCCTTGAGGATCTGCTTGCCGCCGTCGACGGTGACCGTGAGATGACGGGCGGAGAAGGAGACCTCACCGGTGTCGACAAACTCTTCGAGCCGGTCACCGACGAGACGGAAGGTCGAGTGGCCCACACCGACGATGTCATTGGGGCCGAGGAGTACGGTGCCGGACTTGGCTATCGGCTGGCCGTTGACATAGGTGCCGTTGTGGGATCCGAGGTCCCGGATCTCGAACCGGCCGTCGGGCGTCGCCGTGAACTGGGCGTGCAGCCGCGAGACCTGGAGGTCGGAGACGACCAGCTCGTTCTCCAGCGCACGGCCGATACGCATCACATGGCCGAGGGAGAACTGGTGGAACGTGGTCGGGCTGCGGTCGCCGTACACCGGTGGGGCCCCCGCGGCGCCGCCGGAGGCCGGGACCTGCTGCGGGAAGGAGGCACCGGGACCGCCGCCCTGGTGCGGGCTCTGCTGGTGCGGCACCTGTCCCTGCTGCGGAACCTGTCCTTGCTGCTGCGGCATATGACTTTGCTGCGGCGGGACTTGGCCGTGCTGCTGCGGTGACTGCGGCTGCTGCCAGGCCTGTTGTCCCTGCGCGGGCGCCTGCTGAGCCTGCTGCCAGCCCTGTTCCGCCTGCTGCGCCTGGGCGGCCGGTCCCTGCGCGCTGTACGCGCCCGCGCCTGCACCCTCACCGGCGCCCGCCGCTCCGCCGCCGGTGAGGCTGAGCCGTGGTCCGTCGGTGGCGTTGCCGAGATAGACGGCCAAGCCGGGACCGATGTCCAGCCGCTGGATACGCCGGCCCTGTACATAGGTGCCATTGGTGCTGCCATGGTCCTCGATGACCCAGTTCCGGCCGCCCCAGCTGATGGTGGCATGGCGCCACGAGACCCTGGCGTCATCGATCACCAGGTCACCCTGGGGATCGCGGCCGAGGGTGTACGACCTGGACGGATCGAGCGTCCAGGTTCTTCCGTTCAATTCCAGTACGAGTTCCGGCACTCCATGCCCCACTTGTTGTCCCCCGATTGTCCCCCGTCGCAGGGAGTCTAGGGATGGCGAACATCGTGGGGAACTATTTCAGGCCCGCTCCGGTACGGGAAAGCCGGGCCTCTTGAACGCCTGGCACAAGCACGTAACAGCTTGCGTGGAGGGACCGTTGACGGGGGAGAAAGGCACCCGGAGAGTGGTAACCGCGTATGAGTGCCTACGGATCATGCGCGAATACGAGGAACGATCACAAGGCGGACATGGCCGTCGGGGATCGGGGGGCCTGATGAACGCGCGGGACGACGGCGGCCGTAGCGGCCCGGTCGATGTGCTGCTGGGCTCGGTGGCCGCCGTGAGCTGGGCACTGGTCGGGATGGCGGCGGTCGCGGCGCTCGGACTGCATCTGCTGGACGCCGACGCGTCGGCGTCGTTGGGACCGATGACGGCCGCGCTGGTGGTGCTGGGGGCCGGAGGATCGGTCACGCCTTCCGGTGATGTGTCCGCCTTCGGTCTGGAGGGCGTGGAGGCGCGGACCGCGGTCGACTTCACGCCACTGGGCGTGGGGCTCACGGGAGCACTGATCCTCGGGCTTCTCTTTCTGCGGTCGCTGCGGCGCGCGGGCGCGCATGTCTCCGTCGCCGAACTCGCCTTGCGCGCCGGGACGGTGGCCGCGCTGTTCGTCGGCCTGGTCGGCGGGCTCGCGTGGGCCGGGCGCGATGTCATCACGATCGACGGGAGCGGGCTGGGCCTCGGCCAGGTGCCGGGCCTGGGCGGCGACGGCTCCGGCTCCGGCTCCGGCTCCGGCTCCGGCTCCGGCGGGACCGGGGTACC
>NZ_FMDK01001007.1 GCF_900091995.1 Streptomyces sp. MnatMP-M17 | reverse complement strand
CCTGCCCGGCCGCCATCCGGAGCCGGGCCCGGCGCGGCGCGGCTCGTCCTCGCAGCGCCGCAAGGGCCAGTCCCGGCCTCGCCGTACGCGTGGCAGACCGCGCCGGGCGCGCGGCAAGCGCCGGCGCAAGGTGCTCATAGCGACCTTCGGCGTACTGCTCTCGCTCGCCACGCTGGGCCTGGCCGAGCTGGCCATGGAGCCTCCGGGCAAGGACCGTGCCTCCGCCGTCAAGGAGGAGACTCCGGTCGACTTCGAGGGCGGACCGCAGAACACGGACCGGCCCGAGGCCCCCGACGATCCCGGACCGGCGCCGTCCACGGATCCCGGTACGACCGGTTCGGCGAGTCCCGGCGGCAGTGGCGAACCCGTTGCGTCGGCGTCCGGCGAGGCCGCCGCGTCGCCTTCCGGCTCGGCGGGCACGGCGGAGGGCGGCAGCCCGGATCCGTCCGCGTCCGGCTCGCCCGGTCCCGACGGTTCCACCACACCGGGAACGACCGGTCCTTCCGGGCCCACCGAGGAGCCCACCTCGGGGAGCCCGACGACACAGGCGCCTCCGCCGCCGCCTCCGCCGGCTCCTGAGCCGACCGAGACCTGCATCCTGTGGATCTTCTGCTCCTGATCGCCGTACCCGGTCCGCGCACGCGCCGTACCCGGTCCACCTACGCGATCCCGCGTGCGCCCGCTACTCCACGTCCTCGCCCAGCATCCTCTTGAGCAGATCGCGCAGCACCCGGCGCTCCTCCTCGGACAGCGCCGCGAGCGGCTCCCGCGCGAAGTCCAGTGAGTTCCGCAGCAGCGCCGCCGTCGCCCGGCCCTTCTCGGTCGGAGCGGCGAGCTTCACCCGGCGGTCGGCCGGATCCGGACGCCGCTCCACCAGATCGCGCGCTTCGAGCCGGTCCACGATGCCGGTGACATTGGACGGCTCGCACTTCAGCTTCTGGGCGATCCGGCGCATGGGCATGGGCTCCATGGAAAGGAGCCGCAGGACGCGTGCCTGCGCGCCGGTGAGGGAGTGTTCGGCCGCGGCCTGGTCGTACTCCTCGTAGTAGCGGGCCACGACGGTGCCGATCAGCTCGACTACTTCGAGGCTCAGCGGGTCTGTGCGTGGAGTGGCCATGGACACGAGCATAGCCAGTTACTTGACAACATGAAATATTCAGGAGCATGGTTCTTTCAGGTAGTGAAGCTTCAACCGAGGAGGCCCCGCTCCATGACCGCACTTCCCGAGTCCGGCCGTGCCTGGCATCTTGTCGCCCGCCCCCATGGCTGGCCGGAGCCGACGGATGTCGCTCTGCGCGAGGTACCGGTGACCGAGCCCGGCGAGGGCCGGATCCTGGTTCGCAATCTGCACTTCTCGGTCGACCCGTACATGCGCGGCAGGATGAACGACGTCAAGTCGTATGTGCCTCCGTACCAGCTCGACCGGCCGATGGACGGTGCGGCGGTGGGTGAGGTCATCGCCTCCCGCGCGGAGGGCTTCGCCCTCGGCGACCATGTCGTCCACGGTCTCGGCTGGCGTGAGTACGCGGAGTTCCCGGCCGAGCGCGCCCTCAGGGCCGATGCCTCCCTCGCTCCGCTCTCCGCGTATCTCGGAGTGCTCGGCGGCACCGGTCTCACCGCCTATGTGGGCCTCTTCGAGATCGGTTCCTTCAAGGAGGGCGACACCGTCTTCGTCTCCGGCGCGGCCGGCGCCGTCGGCCACCAGGCCGGGCAGCTCGCCAGGATCAAGGGCGCCGCCCGGGTGATCGGCTCCGCGGGCTCGGACGAGAAGGTGAAGCTCCTGGTCGAGGAGTACGGCTTCGACGCGGCCTTCAACTACAAGAACGGCCCGGTCAGGGAGCAGCTCAAGAAGGCCGCGCCCGACGGTATCGACCTCTACTTCGACAATGTCGGCGGCGAGCATCTCGAAGCCGCGATCTCCTCGCTCAATCCCTTCGGCCGGGCCGTCCTGTGCGGTGCGATCGCGCAGTACAACAGCACGGAACCGGCGCCGGGCCCGCGCAATCTCGCCCTCGCGGTCGGCAAGCGGCTGCGCCTCCAGGGCATGATCGTCACAGATCACTACGGACTGCGGCCGGAATTCGTCAAGGACGTCGCCGGCTGGCTGGCCTCCGGTGAGCTCAAGTACCACGAGACCGTGGTCGAGGGCATCGAGAACGGCTTCGACGCGTTCCTCGGAGTACTGCGCGGTGCGAACACCGGAAAGATGATCGTTACGCTGAACAGTTAGGCTCGACTCAGGCCGCTGTGGTCCGTGGGCGCGAGCCATGGCGTACAACAGGAGGAACGCACCGTATGAGCATCCAGAAGATCGATGTCCTCTACACCGCCGTCGCCACTGCGGAGAACGGCCGTGACGGCCGTGTCTCCAGCGACGACGGCAAGCTCGACGTCGTCGTCAACCCGCCCAAGGAGATGGGTGGCAGCGGCGCCGGGACCAACCCGGAGCAGCTCTTCGCCGCCGGGTACAGCGCCTGCTTCCAGGGTGCGCTCGGTGTCGTCGCCCGCCGGGAGAAGGCCGACATCTCCGGTTCGACGGTGACCGCCAAGGTCGGCATCGGCAAGACCGAGGCCGGCGGCTTCGGTCTTGAGGTCGAGCTGACGGCGTCCATCCCGAACGTCGACGAGGCGACCGCCAAGGACCTGCTGGAGAAGGCGCACCAGGTGTGCCCGTACTCCAACGCGACCCGCGGCAACATCAAGGTCGAGCTGTCGGTCGTCTGATCACGCGGCACTGATCACGCGGCACAGCACCGTAGGACCAGCACGGCACCGTAGGACCTGAACGACCGAGGGCCGGATCCCCGTGGGATCCGGCCCTCGGGCTCTGTCAGCCTTTGTCCGCCGGGTGCTACTTCACCGAGGCGAGCAGCGCTCGGCCGAGCTGCGCGAACACGCCCTTGGGGTGGTCACGGAACAGCGGCTCGGTGCCGAACAGCACAACCGGCGCGCCCTGCCCGGACGTTCCGCTCACGATCGAGGCCTTGCCCGCCGCGTCCGCGGGCCCGCCCGTACCGCTCCCGTTCGCGCGCCAGTGGCCCGAGACCAGCGGATTGCCGGTGCCGTACGACTGGTCGGCCCGCACTCCTGGCCCGAGGTCGGTGAACCACCGCGGCGCGTAGACGAAGGAGTGCGCGAGGGCGCCGCCCGTGATCGGACCGCCCGCGTTGGCCACCCGCACCACACCGTTGGCGTCACCGTTGCCCGCCACCGCCTTGGCCGCCAGCAGGCCCGCCGCCGTATTGAAGGAGGCACCCGCGGAACCGAGTCCGACGACTCCCGCGCCACCGGCGAGGAATCCGTTCAGCGCCTCGCGCGCGGCCGGGTTGAGACCGCTGTACGAGAGGCCCGAGGAGACGTACAGCACATCGGCGGCCGACCAGTCGAAGCCCGCGTTCAGGATCGCGGTCGAGACCGGCACCACCTCGAAGCCCATCTCACGCAGCCCGAACAGCTCACCGGGCGTCACCGCGGCGGCGACCCGCGTACGGTGCAGCGAACCGGAGCCCTTCTCCTTCGTCGCGGCGAAGACGACTCCGTACCGGTCGGCGAGGACGACGGCCTGACGACGCGCCGAGGACGGCACGATCGCGGAACCATCGGCCGCCCGCCGTACGTTCACTCCCTGCGCCAGCAGGGAGTTGAGAGCGGTCAGCTCCTTGGGATCGTCCAGGCGCAGCCGCAGATCGCCGTGGCCACGGCTGCCGCCCGCGACCGAGCCGGTGGGCGCGGCGGCGTGGGCCG
>NZ_FMDK01001009.1 GCF_900091995.1 Streptomyces sp. MnatMP-M17 | reverse complement strand
GCCCCCCCCCCCCCCCCCTGCCGGCACAGCTCGTACACCGCGCCCTCCACACAGCCGCCGGAGACCGAGCCGGTCGCCGTGCCCTCGCGGTCGACGGCGAGCGCGGCGCCCGGCCCGCGCGGCGCGCTACCGCCGACCGCCACCACCGTGGCGACGGCGAAGTCGCGTCCCTGCCCGACCCACCGGTTCAGCTCTTCGGCGATGTCCAGCATCACGGTCCTGCCTTCTCCCGGGCCCGCCCTCGGGCGGTCCTGCCACTGAGCCTGCCACTGAGCTGACGGAGCATCAGTTGTGGTCGTACGTACGGCCGTCAGGTGCCCGTGAGATGTTCCGGCCGTACCGGTGTCCTGTTCAGCTCCAGACCGGTCGCGTTCCTGATCGCCGCGAGCACCGCGGGAGTCGACGACAGAGTCGGGGCCTCGCCGATGCCGCGCAGTCCGTACGGCGCGTGGTCGTCGGCCAGTTCGAGTACGTCGATGGGAATGGTCGGCGTGTCGAGGATGGTGGGAATCAGATAGTCGGTGAAGGACGGATTGCGCACCTTCGCGGTCTTGGGGTCGATCAGGATCTCCTCCATGACCGCGATGCCCAGGCCCTGTGTGGTGCCGCCCTGGATCTGGCCCTCGACGGAGAGCGGGTTGAGGGCCTTGCCGACATCCTGGGCGACGGCCAGTTCGATCACCTTGACCAGCCCCAGCTCCGTATCCACCTCGACGACCGCGCGGTGCGCGGCGAACGAGTACTGGACATGGCCGTGGCCCTGTCCCGTACGGAGGTCGAAGGCCTCGGTCGGCCGGTGGCGCCACTCCAGCTCCAGCTCCACCGCCTCGTCCTCCAGCACGTCCGCGAGATCGGCGAGGACCTCACCGGCGTCGGTGACGACCTTGCCGCCTTCGAGCAGCAGCTCGGCGGTGGCCCACGCCGGGTGGTACGTACCGAACTTGCGCCGGCCGCGCTCCAGGACCTTCTCCCGGACGGCCTCGCAGGCGTGCTTGACCGCGCCGCCCGTGACATAGGTCTGGCGCGAGGCCGAGGTGGATCCCGCGGAGCCGACCCGGGTGTCCGCGGGCTGGATGGTGACCTGGGCGACGCCGAGTTCGGTCCGGGCGATCTGCGCGTGGACGGTGACACCGCCCTGGCCGACCTCGGCCATCGCGGTGTGGACGACGGCGACCGGCTCTCCGGCGATCACTTCGAGCCGCACACGCGCGGTGGAGTAGTCGTCGAAGCCCTCGGAGAAACCGACGTTCTTGATACCGACCGCGTAGCCGACACCTCGTACGACGCCTTCGCCGTGGGTGGTGTTGGAGAGTCCGCCGGGCAGGGCGCGTACGTCGGCCTCCTCACCGGCCGCGAGCCACTGCTGCTCGGGCGGCAGCGGCCGGGCCTTGACGCGGCGCAGCAGTTCGGCGACGGGCGCCGGCGAGTCGACGGGCTGTCCCGTCGGCATCAGCGTGCCCTGCTCCATGGCGTTGAGCTGCCGGAACTCCACCGGATCCATATCGAGCGCCGCCGCCAGCCGGTCCATCTGCGCCTCGTACGCGAAGCACGCCTGGACGGCGCCGAAGCCGCGCATCGCGCCGCAGGGCGGGTTGTTGGTGTAGAGCGCGAGCGCCTCGATGTCGACATTGTCGATGGCGTACGGGCCGGCGGACAGGGAGGCGGCGTTGCCGACCACGGCCGGCGAGGAGGAGGCGTACGCGCCGCCGTCCAGCACGATCCGGCACCTCATATGGGTGATCCGGCCGTCGCGTGTGGCGCCGTGCTCGTACCAGAGCTTCGCCGGGTGGCGGTGGACATGGCCGAAGAACGACTCGAACCGGTTGTAGACCATCTTGACCGGTTTGCCGGTGCGCAGCGCCAGCAGACAGCCGTGGATCTGCATCGACAGATCCTCCCGGCCGCCGAAGGCGCCGCCGACTCCGGAGAGCGTCATCCGGACCTTCTCCTCGGGCAGTCCGAGGACAGGAGCGATCTGGCGGAGGTCGGAGTGGAGCCACTGGGTGGCGACATAGAGATCGACTCCGCCGTCCTCGGCGGGCACCGCGAGCCCGGACTCCGGGCCGAGGAAGGCCTGGTCCTGCATACCGAAGACATACTCGCCCGAGACGATCACATCGGCGCGCGCGGCGGCGGCGTCGGCGTCGCCGCGGACGATCGGCTGGCGGTGCACGATATTCGGGTGCGCGACATGGCCGCTGTGGTGGTCGCTGCGGCCCTCGTGGACCAGCGGCGCGCCGGGCGCGGTGGCCGAGGCCTCGTCGGTGACGACGGGCAGTTCGGCGTAGTCGATACGGATCTTGGCGGCGGCGCGGCGGGCGGTCTCGGGATGGTCGGCGGCGATGACGGCCACCGGTTCGCCGTGGTGGCGGACCTTGCCATGGGCGAGGACCGGTGTGTCCTGGATCTCCAGCCCGTAGTTCTTCACCGGGGCCGGGAGATCGTCGTAGGTCAGTACGGCGTGGACACCCGGCGTGGCGAGGGCCTCGGCGATATCGATCGATCTGATCTCGGCGTGCGCCACGGTGGAACGCAATGTGTGGCCCCACAACATGTCTTCGTGCCACATGTCTGAGGAGTACGCGAACTCTCCGGTGACCTTGAGGATGCCATCGGGACGGAGTGTCGACTCGCCGATGCCGCCTCTGGTCCGGGAGCCCTGGCTGAGGCTGGTGGGAGTTCCGGTGGTGGGCATGGCCGTCAGACCGTCTCTTCCTGTCGGGCAGCCGCGAGCCGGACCGCGTCGAGGATCTTCTCGTAGCCGGTGCAGCGGCAGAGGTTGCCCGACAGCGCCTCCCGGATGTCCGCGTCGCTCGGGGAGGGCGTACGCTCCAGCAGCTCGTCGGCCGCGACCAGCAGCCCGGGCGTGCAGAAGCCGCACTGGACGGCGCCCGCGTCGATGAACGCCTGCTGGACCGGGGACAGTTCGCCGCTCTCGCCGTGGTGGGCGGCGTCGGGGGTCGCCGTCGCCTCGCCGGGCGCGGCGCTGGTCGCCTCACCAAGGCCGGCCGCGGGGACGTCCGTGCCGCTGGTCGCGGCGCGGTTTCCGGCGTACTCCGCGAGGCCCTCGACGGTGATCACCTCGCGGCCCTCGACCTGACCGGCCGCCACCAGACAGGAGCAGACCGGGACACCGTCGAGCCGTACCGTGCAGGAGCCGCATTCGCCCTGCTCACAGGCGTTCTTGGAGCCGGGCAGACCCAGCCGCTCCCGTAGGACGTAGAGCAGGCTCTCGCCTTCCCAGACGTCGTCGGCCCGCTGCTCACGTCCGTTGACCGTGAAATTGACGCGCATGGCTATGCGGCTCCTTCCAGGGCGCGGCCGGTGCCGCGGTACTGCTCCCAGGTCCAGCCGAGCTGGCGGCGGGCCATCACGGCGACCGCGTGACGGCGGTAGCGCGCGGTGCCGCGCACATCGTCGATCGGGTTGCAGGCACCCGCGGCCAGCGTGGCGAACTCCCGGGCGATGGACGGTGTGATGATCCGGCCGCTCTCCCAGAAGCCGCCCTCGGCGAGCGCCGCGTTCAAGAACTCCTCGGCCGTGCGGGCCCGTACGGGAGTGGGCGCGGCGGAGCCGATACCGGTCCGTACGGTCCTGGTCGCGGGATGCAGGGCGAGTCCGAAGGCGCAGACGGCGATGACCATCGCGTTGCGCGTACCGACCTTCGAGTACTGCTGCGGACCGTCCGCCTTCTTGATGTGCACCGACCTGATGAGTTCGTCGGCGGCGAGCGCGTTGCGCTTCACACCGGTGTAGAACGCGTCGATCGGGATACGGCGGCTGCCCCGTACCGACTCGACCTCGACCTCGGCGCCTGCGGCGAGCAGCGCCGGATGCGCGTCACCGGCCGGGGACGCGGTGCCGAGATTGCCGCCGACGCCGCCGCGGTTGCGGATCTGCGGCGAGGCGACGGTGTGGGAGGCGAGCGCGAGGCCCGGCAGCTCGGCCCTGAGGTGCTCCATGATGTGGGTGTACGGCACGGAGGCGCCCAGCTCGACGGTCTCCTCACCGACCGTCCATGTGCTCAGCTCGCCGATACGGTTCAGATCGAGCAGGTACTCCGGCCGCCGGTGGTCGAAGTTGATCTCGACCATGACGTCCGTGCCACCCGCGATGGGCACAGCCGTGGGGTGCTCCGCCTTGGCGGCGAGCGCCTCCTCCCAGCTCGCTGGGCGAAGGAAGTCCATGAGTGGCTCTCTTCTTGATCGGTGGCGTCTGGATCGGTGGCGATTCCTGACCGGTCGCGATCGGGGTCTCTTCATGAGCTCTTAACGCTGTGTGGCACAAGTACACAAGCAGTGCTCCGCCTGGTGCAGTCACCGAAACCATGAAGGAGTTGGCTGGTCGCCTTCTGGGTCTTGTAGATTCGAACGAAAGAATGGACCAGGTAACCGTGAGGTTTTCCTCCTGAAACATGCGTACGCGGGCTGTGCGCGTACGCCAACAACTTCAAGACCCATGAGCTTCAGGAACTACGGGCTTCAGGACTCCGAGCCGCTCGGCACCGGCGGGTGGACGGGTGGGCGACCACGAGAAAGATCGGCGGCGACGACGAGATGCGGCTGCGCGCACTGCTGGGAACCGATGCGCTGGGCCTGCGGCTGCTGGGCGGCGAGGACGAGTTGGACCGGACCGTCCGCGGAGTGATGACCACCGATCTGCGCGACCCGAGCCGCTATCTCTCCGGCGGGGAGCTGGTGCTCACCGGTCTCGCCTGGCGGCGGCGCGCCGAGGACTCGGAGCCATTCGTCCGTATCCTGGTCGGCGCCGGAGTCACCGCGCTGGCCGCGGGCGAGGCGGAGCTGGGCGAGGTGCCCGACGATCTGATCATGGCGTGCGAGCGCCATCGGCTGCCGCTCTTCGCGGTGAGCGAGGACGTGGCGTTCGCGGCGGTCACCGAGTATGTGGTCCGCCAGGTGTCCGGCGAGCGGGCGGGCGATCTGGCCGCGGTCGTGGACCGCCACCGTCGGCTGATGACCGCGGGCCCGGCGGGCGGCGGTCCGGATGTGGTCCTCGATCTGCTGGGCACCGATCTCGATCTGCGGGCCTGGGTGCTCTCGCCCACCGGCCGGCGGATCGCGGGCGCGAGCGAGC
>NZ_FMDK01001186.1 GCF_900091995.1 Streptomyces sp. MnatMP-M17 | reverse complement strand
CGGGCCCCGCCGCGCCACCGCTGCCGCTGCTGGAGCGCGCCGAGGAACGCGCGCGGCTGGCCGGGCTGCTGGGCCGTGGCCGCTCGGTCTATCTCACCGGGCCCGCCGGCTCGGGCCGTACCGCACTGCTCGAAGCCGTCGCGGCGGACTGCGCGAACCTCGCGCCCGACGGAGTCGTACGTCTCTCCGGCCACCACCGCACCGGCACCGAGCTGCTCCACGAGCTGTACTCCGCCGTATACAAGGCGACCCTCCGGCGGCCCGACCGTACGGAACTGCTCGCCCTCGTCCAGGACATCGGCGCGGTCGTCGTCCTGGACGATCTGGAGCTCGGCGGCGAGGCGCTGGACGAACTGCTGGGCGCGACGCCCGAGTGCGCCTATCTGCTCGCTCCGGTCCCGGGCGCCGACGCGCCCTCGCCCGACGCGCGTCTGGACGAGATCGCCCTCGGCGGGCTCGGCCGCGGCACCTCGCTGGAACTGCTGGAGCGCGCCGTCGAACGCCCGCTCACCGACGAGGAGGCGAACTGGTCGGGCGACCTCTGGTTCGAGTCCGAGGGCCTGCCTCTGCGCTTCGTACAGGCCGGTGCGCTGCTGCGCCAGCGCGACCAGCTCCGTGGCGGCCCCGAGGCCTTCGACGAGTTCGAGCCCTTCGAACCGTCCATCGGCGAGACGCCGGTCAGCACGCCCGACGGATACGACATACCTCTGCCCAGCCTCGGCGAGGGCGCCGCGCCCGCGGCCCTGCTCGCCTCCCGGCTCAGCGAGGCCGCCCGCGCCACCCTGCGCTTCGCGGTTGCGCTCGGCGGCGAGGTGCCGCACCAGGCGCATCTGCCGGCCCTGGTGGGCGACACCCACGCGGACGCCGCGCTCGGCGAGCTGATGAGCTGCGGACTGCTCACACCGGTCGGCGGGCGCTACCGGCTCGCCACCGGTGTCGTCGCGCAGCTGGAGGCGAAGGGATACGGCGACGACGCCGTGGCCCACGCGCACACCGCCGCACAGCACTACGCCTGGTGGACCGGGCATCCCTCGGTCACTCCCGAGCGCGCCGCCGCCGAGGCCGACGCCATACTCGCCGCGCTGGGCCCGCTGGTGCCCGGCCAGGAGTCCGGTCACGCGAGCGCCGCCGTACTGCTGGCGCGCAGCGCCGCGCCCGCGTTCCTGGCGGGCCTGCACTGGGGCGCGTGGGAGCGGGCCCTGCGGACCGGCTCCGAGGCCGCGAGGCTCGCCGGAGAGGTCGCGGAAGAGGCGTACTTCCACCATGAGCTGGGCGTGCTCGCGCTCTGTGTCGGGAATCTGGACCGGGCCCGTGCCGAGCTGGAGGCGTCGATCGGCATGCGCGGCGCTGTCGCCGACAAGATCGGCACGGTCGCCGGACGCCGCGCGCTGGCGCTGGTCGCGGACCGCGAGGGCCTGCCGCCCGGCGGACGCGCG
>NZ_FMDK01001010.1 GCF_900091995.1 Streptomyces sp. MnatMP-M17 | reverse complement strand
CTTGACGCCCGGCACGACCCCGCCACAATCAAAAACAGAGGGGCGGCCCCCACGCGGCACGGGACCTACCGGTCCACCCCGACTACCTCTTGGGTCTGACCCGCACTCAACAACCCCACCCTCACAGCGGGACTGAACCCCAGCCACCCACCGGCCATTTGCCGCTGAGCCAAGCCCAGAAGCCCCATTCCACTCCTGCGCACCTCGCGCACTCCCGCGCACTCCCGCGCACTCTCGCTCACCCCGCGCACCCCAAGACGTCGGTCAAAGTTGCGGTTGGATCAGATGGTTTCCAGGTAGTCGGCATGATCGTTCTCCCGGCGGCCACCGCGTTCGCGGTCGGTGACTCCCACAGGAGGGGAACGACATGAGGAAAGCGCACACCATGTTCCGGACCGTCGTCAGTACGGCGGTGCTTGCCTTGGCTGCTCTGGCAATCCCGGGCGCAGGGCCGGCAGGCGTGGGTGGAGACGGACCGTAACACCTACTACTGGGGAGTCAGTTGGTGGAACACCACACCCGGCTACCCGTCCTCGATCGTGGCCAACGGGACAGTGAGCACGGCACCTTGGTGGCGCAAGTGTGCTGAACGAGTGCGGCGCCTACACCGTCACGTTCAAGTACCACCAGACCGGCGCGTACCACGGCAGTGACCGCGCGATCGGACCTGCTGAGCGTACGTACCAAGTCCAGGTCAACTGCGCCGCCAACTAACGGCACCCGCAGGGCAGGAACGCTCCCGACGCGGCCGTTCGCCTCCAAGAGGCCACGGCCGCCCGGCCGGGAGAAACTGCCTTTACTGCCACGACCGTCTGTCGGCGGGAGGCCGGACCGTAACGTGTATGGGATCGCGGTAGCAGTGGCAGGTGTATGTGAAGCCCTTCTCGCCGTCGGCCGGTACGGGCGGATCGGCCTCGTTCGAGGTCGCCATCGATGCGTAGAGCACGCCCACCGCCATGACGGTCGCACTGACGGCGATGGACACGACTCCCCACAGGACAGGGTCGGTTACGGGCTCCACTACGCGCCCGCGCCCGAGCCTGTACCCGCCGAGCCCTCGGCCCCGGCCCTGGTCTCGGCCAGCGTGAACCAGACGGTCTTCGCCACCGGTGCGCGGCCTCCGTACACCATGGATCCCCACTGCGCGGCGAGGTTCTCCAGGAGGAGCAAGCCACGGCCGTGTTCCTGCTCGGTATCGCTGTTGCCCGGTACGGGCAGGGCGTACGGCTTGTCGTCCTTGACGTACACCGTCACATCTCGCTGACGAACCGTCACGTCCACCTGGATCCGCCATGAGTCGGTGTGGCGGTGGGAGTTGGTGACGACTTCGGTCACGCAGAGGCGGGCGTCGTCGGCGAG
>NZ_FMDK01001011.1 GCF_900091995.1 Streptomyces sp. MnatMP-M17 | reverse complement strand
CGCACCGCGACCGGCGTCCGCCCGCCACCGCGCTCGCTCCCGGGCCCGCCACCGCGCTCGGCCCACCAGCCGGCGTCGCTGTGCGTGGCCGCGATCACGCGGTCGCCGTCGTCGTACAGCACCGCGTCCACCAGGACGGCCGGATCGTCGCCGTCGGCGGTCTCCACGGTGATCTCGTTGTTCCCGGCGCGCAGGGCCGCCGCCACCTCGTGCCGTCGTACGCGCGGGACGGCGTGTTCGGCGTACGGATCGAATCCGCCCTGCCTGCCCATGACATGGCCGTTGACACGCAGAACACACCGTCCGCGCGCCGCGACCTGGACGACCGCCCGACTCGGCACCGCCGTCAAGGTCAGAGTCGTACCCACGGTGGCCCGGCCGCCGCCGCTGTCCGTGCGGGAACCGTCCGCGAGAATCCACTCGGGCCGCCGACAGCGTTCCGGATCGCGGACGAGCGCCATGTGCGCGCGCAGATCGATGTCCTGATGGGACGTCAGGTCCAGTTCGAGGAGATGGCGGCCCGCAGCCAGCCGGACCGGTCCCATGGCGAGATGGCCTCTGTCGTCCAGTTCCACCCGCGCACCGCCGAGCCTGACCGCCTTCGCCGCCGCGGCCCCGATCGCAAGATATCCGTCGAAGTCCTTGTCCAGGAGCAGTTCGGACCGCACGCGCGCCACCGTCCCGGCGGCCGTCGGACCGACGTGGACGAACTCCTCCGGTACATGTCCCTTGGGGCCGAGGACCTCGCGATGGATCGGATCCTTGTGGATGCCTCGGCTGTCGGACCATGCCAAGGTCGACCGGATGTCACCGTCGGCGCCCAGGACGACCGCGCGCGGCCCGAACGTCGCGTGGACCGCCGGCCCGTCCGGACCATCGGCGCTGCCCTGGCGGAAGGTACGGCACTCGGTGACCGCCGTGACGCCGGAGGGCTCGGCGGGCGAATCGGCGGGCGGGCCGGTCACGGGCCGCGCGAAGTCGCCCCAGGTGTTGTCGAGCGTCGGTACGAGCGTCATCTCCCACTCCGCGTCCACCGGGATCTCGACCGCCGTACGGGAGGGCCCGGGCCCGGTCGTCGGCGGCTCGGCCACGAGAGGTCGCGAGGCGGGCGCGGGAAGGACCAGCAGCGCCGCAGGCCCGGTGTCGAAGGGCACTTCGATGTCCACGGCTCCCGGATCGTCCTCGGCAGGCCGGACCGGCAGCGTACGCGGCGGACCGCCGAACGGATCGAGCAGTACGGCCGGGCCTCCGGCAGCGCGGACGCGCACTCGCGCGGAGCGCGCGTACCGGTCGGGATCGAAGTCGTAGCGCGCGTCGAGCCAGCCGAGCGCGGCGCCGCGCTCGTCGGGAGCGGCCACGGCCGCGCGAGTCGCGCGAGGTGAGGCGGTGGTCAGGAACACAACGGTGGCATCGTCCACTTGGCGCGCGAGCGCGGGCACCGACGCCCGGACGGCCGGGCGAGGCACGGTGAGCGACGGATGCGGCTCGGTGAGCGACGCGCCCAGCTCCGCCGCCGACGGTACGAGGACGGCCCTGCCCTCGGCGAAGCAAGCGCGCAGTTCGTCGCGCACCTTGTCCAGAGTCGCCGTGTCGTCCGGGCCGACGACCTGTTCGGGAAGGGCGCCGAGCGCGATCAGATTGCCGCCGGCCGACACGAACTCGACCAGCCGGCGCGCGGTGTCCTGTTCGAGCACCGTGCACGCGGGCAGCACGATCGTCGCGTAGCTCTCCTCCGCGACACACAGCCGTACGACACCGTCGCCCTGGCCCGCGCGGTCGCCGTCGCTGTGGTCCTCCCGTACGCGGGCACGCACGAGCGAATCGTCGTCGATCACATCGACATCCAGACCGAGCCGGTCGAACACGCCGGGCCTGGTGTGGAACCAGGTCATGTCGCCGACGAGTTCGAGATAGGCCGCCTGTGCTCGGGCCGCCGCCTCGGACACACCGTCGAGCGCCGTACCCGACTGCGCCGTGGTGGTGGGCAGCAGAATCGCGGTGTCGCAGAGATGGCGGCCGAGGCTCAGGATCGCGCACAGCCGCGTCACGGCATCGGCGAAGACACGGTGGTGACGCCAGTACGGCTGACGCCAGTCGGTGCCCGGCGGCGCCCACTCCCACCAGCCGCCCTTGGTCGTGTAGTAGACGGCGTGCGGGTTGTAGAGCGTCGCGCCGGCCCGGAGCCAGGGCAGCAGCCAGTCGAACGTCTCCTCCAATGTGCCGCCCCAGCCGGTCGAGTGGAACGCCTCGATCCAGGTCCTTGGCCTGCCGTAGAGATGCGCGAGCGAGGAGTGGACACGGGCGTCGCCGTGGTGGTCGGAGCCGGGCGCGGAGAACCAGCGGTGGGTACGGGCATAGTCCGCGTACAGCTCGACACCACCGACGGGATGTCCGGCGCGGGCGGGATCCTGCTGGTCGCAGCCGGCCAGCAGGCCATGGCGCTCGTGCCAGGCGGCGAGCGGCCGGAAGAAGGCGTCCTCGGCCAGTTCGGCGCGGGTCCGCTGGTAGTCGTACCGGATCCGGTGCGGCTCCAGATCACTGCCATGGCGTACGTCCTCGTACAGCGCGTCCAGACACTCGGTGAGGTCATAGCCCCGCAGCCGCAGAAAGGCGTCGGCGAAACCGGTCGACCAGGTGGGCAGCGTCGGCAGTTCGTCCTGGAACGAGCCGACGATCACCGTCCCGAGCCGGTCGCCGAGCCGTCGTTCGAACGCGCCGTGCACCCGGTCGAGCAGCGCCGCGCAGGCCTCCTTACCGAGGTAGTCGAAGCCGAGCGGCACATGGTGATGGAGCGTCAGACGCCAGCGTCCCGGGCCCGGCGCGCGTACGGCCCGGCCGTCCACGGCGAGCGGGACCGTGGGTCCCGTACACCGGCCGTCGCCGTCGA
>NZ_FMDK01001185.1 GCF_900091995.1 Streptomyces sp. MnatMP-M17 | reverse complement strand
GTTCGGTCGGTGCGCCCGGCTCGGCCGGTTCGGCCGGTACGGTCATAGCGGCCGGTACCGCCTGTTCGGTGGGTTCCGCCAATTCAGCCAGTTCTGAAGGCTGTGCCAGTTCCGCCAGCATCGCCGCGCGCAGACGCAGCGTGGAGACCAGGCGCTGGAACGCCTCCGACCAGTAGCCGCCCGCGCCCGGCGAGGTGTCCTCCGTCTCGTCCGGGGTCGCCGTGAGCAGCTCAAGGCGGCTCGCCTCGGCCGGGTCCAGACAGCGCTCCGCGAGGCCCATCACTCCGCTGAAGCTCCAGGGATAACTGCCCGCGTCCCGGGCGATGTCGAGCGCGTCCACGACCGCCCGGCCGAGCGGCTCCGCCCAGGGCACCGCACAGACGCCGAGCAGTTGGAACGCCTCGGAGAGGCCATGGGCGGATATGAACGCGGCCACCCAGGAGGCCCGTTCGGCGGACGGCAGCGTCGCGAGCAGTTTCGCCCGCTCCGCCAGGGACGGCGTGCCGGGGCCGCTCTCCCGGGACGTCACCGGCCTGCCCAGCAGAGCGGCCGACCAGCGCGCGTCCCGCTGCCTGACGGCGGCCCGGCACCAGGCCGCGTGGAGTTCATCCGCCCAGTCATCCAGGACGGGCAGTGCGACGATCTCCTCCGGAGTGCGGCCTCCGAGCCGGCCGTGCCAGGTGCTCAGCGGCGCTGCCTCCACCAACTGGCCCAGCCACCAGGACCGTTCACCTCGCCCCGAGGGCGGTGTCTGGACCACGCCGTCGCGCTGCATGTCCGCGTCGCACTCGTGGGGCGCCTCGACCACGATGACCTGGCCGCCGCCCGTACGGTCCATGCTCACGCAGGTCGCCGCCCGCGCCGCCATCCGTCCGGCGAGCGCGGACTCCGGCAGTGCCGAGAGCAGTTCGGCCGCGGTGGAGCGGACATTGCGGCTGCGGTCCGACAGGGCCCGTTCCAGGAAAGGTTCGTCCGCCTCGGACAGCCCCGTGCGCAGGGAGTCGAGGAACATCAGCCGGTCCTCGGCACGCTCGCTCGACCAGGTCGACGCCAGCAGCGCGCGGGCCGCCTCGCCGTCATGGGCCCGTACGGTGCCGAGCAGGGCGATCCGCTCGGCGAACAGGCCTTCCTCCCAGAGCAGCCGCACGGCCTCGGTGTCCCGCGCGTCGGGCAGGACGGAGCCGCCGGAAGCGCCACGCAGGGCGAACTTCCACTCGGGATTGAGCCGGGCGAGCCAGAGACCGCGCGGTCCCGCGAAGGCCAGGGCGAGTGGCCGCAGATCGGTGCGCGCGCGGGCCGCGTCGAGCAGTGCGGGCACGGCGGTGGCGGGCGCGCCGTAGCCGTGCTGATCGGCGGCGGCCAGCCA
>NZ_FMDK01001013.1 GCF_900091995.1 Streptomyces sp. MnatMP-M17 | reverse complement strand
TCGACCCGCCCGGCGCCGGGCGCCGGCACACCCTGGCCGGGATCGGACCGCAGGGGCAGCGAGGGCCGGACATCCCCGTCCGCCGCATCCGCGGTGCCCGGCGCCCCGGACATCTCCGGCGCCCCGGCGGTGTCCGTGTTCTGGCCGGTGTCCGTGTTCTGGGCGGGGAGCGCGGAGTGGCCCCGCCGCCGGGGCAACGCCGCGGACGTGCTGACCAGGGCAGGTGCCTGCGCCTGCGGGAGGGCCGGTGCCGGGGCCACCGTCAGCGGTATCCGGGCAGCAGCGGCCTCCGGCGGCGCCGGCACGTACAGCTCCGCGTCGGCGTCCTGCACGGACACCAGTGCGTCCGGCAGGACGACGACCGCCGTCGTCCCCCCGAACAGATTCCTGCGCAGTTCGACCGTGAAGCCGTGACGTTCAGCGAGCCGAGCGGCGACCAGGAGCCCGACCCGGCCGTCCTTCACCTGCTCGGTCACGTCGACCTTGTCCGGGGCGGCCAGCAGCGTGTTCATCTGCTCCCGTGTGTGCGCCAGCATGTGCGGCCCGCGGTCCTCGACCTCGATCGCCAGGCCGGAAGGAACCAGCTCCGCCCTGATGAGCACCTCACCGGGACTGCAATTGGTTGCGTTCTCCGCGAGCTCCGCGAGCAGATGGACGACGTCAGGCTCCACATGCCCCGGAATCATGATCTTTTTCTTCCGGTGCCAGTCGGTGCGGACCCGCTCGTACTTCTCGATCTCCTGGCCCGCCGCGCGCAGTACCGTGGACAGCTGCACGGGCTCATTCCCCCGGAAGCTGACCGCGCCGCCCAGCACGTGCACGCCCTCGATCTTCCGCTGCATCTGGGTCACGATGTGATCGACGCGGTACAGACGGCCCAGGAGATCGGGGTCCTCCGTCTCACGCTCCAGTTCCGTGATTCCGTCGAGCGCCCGCCTGACCAGCGCGAGCAGCCGCTCGGCGATCGTGACGAACGCCTTCGCGTCCACACCCGTACCCGCGACACTCACCGTGCCCGTTACCGCCTGCGGCCTCGCCGCCGCCTCGGCTATCCCCTGCATCGCCTCATACAGCGTCCTGAGCAGAAGGGAGTTGAGCTGTGCGAACTCGCCGGACTGCTCCGCCCCGTCGGGGCGCGGCGGCGTGGGAGGCGACGGGCGCTCGCCCCGGCCGGCCTCCGCGCGCATCCTGGCGATGATTTCGCGCACGTGGTCGAGCTGGGAGGTGAAATGCGCGAGCCA
>NZ_FMDK01001014.1 GCF_900091995.1 Streptomyces sp. MnatMP-M17 | reverse complement strand
ACGCGGCCGGTGGCGGTGAGGCCGCGCAGACAGCGCTGTGCCCAGGGGCCCGCGAGCGGATAGAGCAGCACGGCCCTTACGGCGGTCCGGTCGGCGCGCTCGGCGGCCTCCAGCAGCGCCCAGTCCTGGCGCAGCCGGTCGAGCGCCTCGGGCGGGCAGAGGGCGGGCGGTGCGGCCTCGGCGGCGTCGAGCAGGGCGCGCAGCAGGACCAGACGGCGGGTGTGCTGGTCGCGTACGAGCAGCCCGAGGGCCTCGGATCCGCCTTCGGTACGGCCGAGTTCACGCAGTACGGTCTCCGGAACGGCGAGGCTCACCGAGGACCTCCCGCGTGCGCCACGGCCGTTGTCGCCAGTGCCGGTGCCGGTGCCGTCGGTGCCGCTGCTGATGCCGTCGCTTCGGTGAGCCTGGCCGCCACATGGCGGATCAGCCGCTCCAGATCGGCGCAGTAGACGGAGGGATGGCTGAAGCCGTCTCCCGCGCGGTAGCGATGCGCGTAGTTGCCGCCGCCGCAGACGGTGAGCAGCGGACAGCTTCGGCAGCCGGCCGCGAGCGCCGCCGCGCCCGACTGCCGGGCGGCGACTCCGGGATGGCTCAGGGCGTCGTCGAAGGAGTGGCGGAAGATGTCGAGTCCGGTGGCGGCGGCCGTGTCGTAGGCGGACTTGAGCGAGTCGACCTGCTCGATGGCGCCGTCGGTCTCGACCACGACGGCGTTGACGGGATCGAGCCCGAGGGACTCGGTGGCGCCGGGCAGTCCCAGCAGCAGGGCGAGACACTCCTCGAAGAGCCGGATCCTGGTCTCCCGGCGGCCCGCCGACCACCAGCGGTCGAAGACCGCGCTCAGCCAGTCGCCGTACGGAGCCGGGCGGTTGACGCCCGGTCCGTGGCGGCGCGGGTCCATGGCGGGCAGACCGGGCGGCGGCGCGGTCCAGTTGCCGTGCGGCAGCAGCAGATCGAGCGCGGGCGGGCCCAGCTCCAGCAGCGATTCGTACATCTCGACCGGATCGGTCCGTGGATCGACCACGGTGAGGATGCCCGCGTACGCCTCGGGATGGTGCGCCGCGAGCAGCCGCGTGCCGCGCACGGCGGCGGGCCAGGACGGGCGGCCCGCGTGATCGGTGCGGAGTGTGTTGTGCGCGGGCCGGCCGCCGTCGAGGCTGACACCGACGCGTATGGAGTGCCGGGCGAGCGTGGCGATCCGGCGCTCGGTGAGCAGCGTGGCGTTGGTCTGTACGGTCGCGTGGACCGTACGCTCCCGGCCCGCCCGTTCGCGTACGAGACCGGCGAAGGCGGCCAGCCGTCCCGCGCCCGCGAGCAGCGGCTCACCGCCGTGCAGCACGAGGGCGAGTTCGCTCAGCGCGTGCGCGTCCGCGTGCTCGGCGATCCGGGTGGCGGCCCGGTCCAGGACCTCGGGCGCCGCCGCGGCGGGACGGTCGCGCCAGGTCCGGTCGGGGCCCTCGTACAGATAGCAGTAGCGGCAGGCGAGATTGCACCGGCCGTGCACCTTGACGATGAACTGCCCGAAGGGCACGGGAACCCCCATGAGGTACGGCGTCTGGGCAGCCGTGGCCGCCTGTCCGGGACAGCCGCGGGCGCGCCTGCGGACAACGCGCTGGGCGCCTGTCCGGCCGAGGGGTGGTTCCCGGGATGACCGGGCAGGCAAACCCATGGCGGCGAGGTTGTCCATTTCAGCGGTGTCCCGGACCGAAACGGTGTGCGAAGACCTTCTCAGGGCGTGCGAAATCCCTTCTCAGAAAGCGTTGGTGAACCCCCACAGCATTTCGCGCGGCTGCTCCGCCCTGCCCCGCAGATCCGCCACCACCTCGGCCAGTACCGGGTGGTCCAGCGTCCGCAGTGTCTCCAGGTCCAGTGCCAGCAGATCGGGCAGCTCGCCGCCACCGACCGCCGTCCCGTCGTTCAGCGCCCGGTCGTCCGGCGCTCCGTCCACCGCGGCGTACGTCACGTCGCTCATCGCATTCTCCCCGTAGCCCTGTCGTGGAGCGCCCGGCTCAGCGCTCCAGCTCGGCCAGTCGCTCCATGGTCGATCCGGCCGTCCCACCGCCGCCGTCCGGCAGCTTGCGCCATTCCGTACGGGCCGCCCGGTATGCCTCACGCGCGGCCCTGGGCCGTCCGGCCCTCTCGTATGTCATACCCCGCCAGTGGTACGCCTCAGCACGCAACGCGACGGCTTGGAGGCGCAGTTGTGGACTCTCCAGCTCCTCTTCCGCGGTCCTGGCCGCGTCCGCCGCGTCCCGGAACGCCTCGGCCGCGTCGTCCAGCCGGGCCGGCCGGTGCAGCGTCCGGTACGCGTCGAGATGCGAGCGCCCGAGCTCCAGCCAGCAGCGGGCCTCGGTCAGCGGTTCGTTCGCCTCCTGGGCCGCGAGGCCGAAGAGATGCTCGGCCTCCCGCAGATCCACCCGGTCGTCGTTGATCCGGTGCCGCAGCATCAGCGCCCGGCCCAGCATCAGCAGCCGCTCGGCCTGGCGCGCGGTGCCCGTCACGGTCTCCGTACGGCAGTCGCGCAGCACCCGTACGGCCGCGCCGGTGTACGGCGCTCCGTCCGGCAGTTCGGCGCGGTGCAGCAGCGCGGCGCCCCATTCGGCGAGCAGATCCGCGTGGGCGCGGGAGTCACGGGCGGTGCCGCGTGCCGCGCGGGCGAAGCACTCGGCGGCCTCTTCGAGGTCGGCCGGATCGCCGGAGCGTTCGTACCGCGCCACGCGCACCCGTCCCGCGCGCGCCCTGAGCGAGGCGCGCAGCCGCTCGTCCCGTACCGTCGCCAGCGACTGTTCGATCAAGGTCCCGGCCTCCTCAAGTCCCTCGCCGGACCGCAGCAGGGCGTCCACCAGATCCAGCAGGATCCTGGCCTGCGTGGACACGGTGTGCGCTCCCGAGCCCGGCGCGAGTGCCTTGCGCAGCGAGCGCGCAGCCTGGGTCGCGTACACCTGGGCCTGTTCGATGTCGCCGGTCGCGCCGGAGAGCCGCAGCAGAGTGCGGCCGTGGGCCAGAGGCAGCCCGGCGGGACGGTTCTCCTGGTCGGGCCAGACGTCGGCGAAGGCCTCCAGCATGCCGATCGCGCCATGGAGGAGCGCGGTGTCGCCGCCGAGACGCCACTGCGCCTCCAGCGCGCGCACCCGCTCCAGAGTGAGCCGCAGCGCCTCGCCGGGCTCCAGTCCGGGTGCCGCGAAGGCGTACTCACGGTCGGCGCGGCGCAGCAGCTCCAGCGCGCCCGGCCGGTCGCCGCGCCGGCGC
>NZ_FMDK01001015.1 GCF_900091995.1 Streptomyces sp. MnatMP-M17 | reverse complement strand
CCTCAGCACTCGATGATGTTCACCGCGAGCCCGCCTCGGGCCGTCTCCTTGTACTTGACGTTCAGGTGTTCCGCCGAGCCGATCATCCTCTTGAGCTGCGAACCTACGACCGATGGGCTCGTGAGCAAGGCTGCCAGGGACATCTCAGGGACTTTTCGCTCTTGATCTTGGGCGAGCCAGGAGTCCATGGCCGCGAGCCCGCGCTTCCCCGCACCCGGCATGAAGTGAGCGTAGCGGTCGAGGGTGATCTTCGGCGTCGAGTGGCCGAGCCACGTAGCTACGCTCACTACGGATTCGCCCGCTTCCAACTGCACACTGGCATAGGTGTGCCGCAAGACATGGAACATGTCCTCCCGCGATGTCTCGAAGACGGGGTATCGGCGGATGCGACCGGAGTACTGCTGTAGCTTCTCGCCCGCTATGCGGATGACCCCGGCGGCAGCGAGGGCAGGCTGCCAGGTCCGCTCGTTCCAGGTACGGTAGTAGATCCTGTTGCCTTGCGACGTGCTGAGGACGAGGCGGACGGTGATCGGCTTACGCTGCCGCGCTTCAAGAGCGGAGGCAGGGAAATCCGGATTTCGCCACGGCAGTGTGCACTTCACCGACGGGAAGCGCTGGAAGTGCTCCTGGGCACGGAGGGCGAGCTCCGGGGGAAGTGGAACATCGCGGGTCTTACCCCGTTTGGGCAAGCAGAAGTAAGGCCGCCCTTTTGAGTCCCACCGAAGCTGCCTCCGAACATGGACGACTTGGGAGGAGAAGTCGAAATCGCGCTCATCGAGGCCGAACGCCTCTCCTTGGCGCAAGCCGAGACCGAGTCCGAGATCCACGGAGAAGCGGTAGCGTTCCTGCAAGGACGACCGGACCGCTTCGACGGTTGAGCGCGACCATGCCTTCGCCTTCTTCTCGGACGGCTTCGGAGCCTTGACCGAACGATTTACCGTGCACGGGTTTTTGAGCAGGCGCCAGTCATCCACTGCTGAGCCGAAGATCGTCTTGAGATGGCGCCAGATCACCTCGGCTGTTGACTCTTCGACCCGGGGCAGCAGCTCAGCCTTGAACGTCCGCAGGGTCGATGCGTCGAAGTCCCGCAAGGCGACGTCTCCTATGAGGGGGATGATGTGTTTCCAGATCCGGCTGCGCATGGGTCCTTTGGTTGACGGCTCATCAGTCCGGCTGGGCCACCAGTGTTCTTCGATGTACTCGCCCGAGTGAGATCGCGCCATCACGGGGATCTACAAACTCGCCGCGCTTGGTGTCGGTGGTTGCTGAGGCAAGCCAATGCTTGGCATCCTCGCTCGTGTTGGCCGCGGCAAGAAATCCAACTGGCTGACCAGTTCCGGAATGATCAGCGACCTGAAGAAGGCGCTGCTCTACGGCAAGTGGACAATAGACTGGGACCACGGCTACCACAACACGGCATGGAAGATCACATACTCGCACAAAACGGGTTGCGGCTGCCGGAAGAAGACGAAATGGACAGTCACGGTGTTCTACCGGAACATTGCCGCACCTGACACAAAGCCGCTGGGCGTGACCACGGCATACAAAAACAAGACCGGCTGACACACCACCCGGTGCCGGTGTTGGCCGCGCGTCGTGCGGTTCACGCCGGCACCGGGCGCTCGTTTCGCAAGGCATTGAGGAATCGGAATCAGGCGGCTCATGAACAGTTCCGTGGACGACATCATCCGTGCGGTGGTCGATGCTCTGGAGCAACGAGCCTCGGCTCGGGGGGAAACCGTGCGGGCCCTCGGTTCGGTCCGGGACCTCGTTGCGAACGACGAGGCGGAAATCGCGGTCGATTACCTCATCAACACGGTCAACTCGTTTCGGCTCGCGCTGCGGCAGGACGAGTACGACCGGCTCATGTCGGCGGCCGTCCGGCTGGACTACGCGGACTGCGTGACCGACATCGATCCCGGGTTGCTCGTCCCCGCCTCCGACGACGTCTGACGGCCTGGCCCCGGTACCGCCGGGGTCAGGCCCTCGTCATTGAGTGCGCGGGCCGCGAAAACCTCCCGTTGCGGAGCTCTGGGCGGTGATGTTGGCTGCGACCGGGCCATGCAGGGCGACTCCGCGCTCACACCGGGCGGCCACGATTGCTGCAGTGGTGGGATAGCCGGCATCCACACGGTGCTCGCCGGGCAGGCAGTCGCGGATCGCGAGGCTGGCGTGGATCTCCTCGCTCATCACGTTGTCTGGGACGGTCGCTGGAGTGGTGACCACATGCCCCAGGAGCCGGACCCATGGGCGCTGTCCTCAATGGCGGTGATCCCGTGTTCATTGAGAGCACCGTGGATGGGGCTGAGGTTGAGTGCATGGGAACACCCTGCACCTTGCAGGTATCGGCCCATGCCGGAAGAGATACTAGAGTGCGGTGCGTAACACGCACGGAGCGGTGTTACCGCGCCGCCTTGTGCAGCGATGAGTGGTGCATTTGTGCCTCGATGCCGCACCCATGCCCTGCTGGTGTGTTAACAGCGGTCAGGGCTCTTTGAAATCAGAATGGGGTGGGAATGTCCCAACACCGGCTGTCCAAAAAGGGCCGCTACATTGCCTGGGCGGTGGCGGGTGTCGCCGTCGTCGGGGGTGCCGGAATCGCGGCACAGACGTCGATGGCTGCCGCCACGATGCCCGCACAGAAAACGTACACCGGGCGCGCGTTCGACGCCTGCACGGCGCCTTCACTGGCAGCCATGAAAGCCTGGCGCGGAGGGTTGTACGGCGCCGTCGCGGTCTATATCGGGGGAAAGAACCGGGGGTGCGCACAGCCGAACCTGACGGCCTCCTGGGTGAAGTCGGTCAACGCCTCCGGCTGGAAGCTCATCCCGCTCTACGTGGGTGCCCAGCCGCCCTGCCAGACGAGCAAAAACCCGGAGAAGTTTACTTCCGCCACCGCGGCCTCCCTCGGCGCGAGCAATGCCAACGATGCGATCACAAAAGCATCGGCGCTCGGCATGAAGGCCGGCAGCCCGGTCTATCTGGACATGGAGCCGTACGACATCGCCAACAAGGCGTGCAACGACGCGGTACTGACCTACGTGCGCTCCTTCACCAAGACGCTGCGCGCCAAGAACTACCGCGCCGGTTTCTACGGCTTCAGCAGCTCCAGTGCCAAGGCGATCGCCACCGCAACGAACAAAACCGACCTGCCGGGCAACCTGTGGTACGCCCTGTGGGACAAGAACAACACCACGACCGCCGACTGGCCGTGGGACCCTACGCAGTTCACCAACCACAGCCGCGGCCATCAGTACATGGTCAACAGCAAAGAGACTCGCGGCGGTTACACCATCACCGTCGACCGCAACGCGTGGGACGCCCCGGTCGCGATCATCGGCTGAGAGCGGCGCAAACCGGCGAACCTATGCGGTCGGAGCACCAGACACCGCCGCGGGTGGCCTCGACGACTAGCTTGATCTTTTGTTTCGGCCGTGGAAAGGCTTCTCGTGCTTAATCATCCGGTCCAGTAACCGCGGTGTCCGCAGGCGGCCTTCGGCTGAGCATGTGCTCCGACCAGAAGACACACACGCCCAGCACGAAGGCCGTGGCCTGTTGTATCAGGTTGTCCGGCAGGATCCGTTTGTGGAACCCCACGTTCCAGGGTGAGTTCCACTCCTGCCTGATACTCCAGCTGTAGATCGTGATTCGAGAGAGGCGCGTCGGCGAGGGCGGCCGTTATTCCAGCCACATCCCGTCGCGCATGATGACTCTCCCGCGTAGTTCCGGCTCGCCGCGCCAAGCGCACACAGTCCTCGGGACCACGCGTACATACAGAAAGGAACCCTCTTCCACGCGTGGATCCCACCCGAACTTGTCGGCGAACGCCTCCGCTGTACCTCTGGGTATTTCCTGGTCCGGGAAGCACTCCGCCTCACCTTGAAGGAGCACCACGTCGAAGGTGTCCGGTAGCGCCAGGCGCACGCGCGGCTCTTTGCGGACGTTCCGCGCAGTCACGGATGTGGCGCTGGTACACATCCACACCGCTCGCCCGTCCCACAAGAACCACAGCGGCACCTGGTGCGGCCCGTGATCAGGGTGAGCCGTCGACACCCATACATCCCGCTCGGTAACGAGCCGCTCCAGAGCGTCGCGCATACGCTCCGCCGTCCGGCGACGAACAATTCCCGTGGTCTCCATGAGGACCGACCCTAGCCAGGCAGGCGCGAAGCGGGCCTGAGGCGCAGGACCTACTCCCAGCGACCGATGAAGCCCTCAGCTCTTGGCTCGGGGCGACCGACTTCGGTGCTCGGAGTGGCCGGCGGAAGTGCTCCCTGCGGGCCTCGCCCGGTGCCCGCCGGTACTACGAAAAACACGCGGCCCGTAAAGCGGGCTGCAACCCGGCCCTAAGGCAGGTCGGCAACCGCCTGGTCGGCATCCTCCGCGGATGCCTCAAAAGCTGAGCAGGTCGTCCAGGCGGATTTGAGCCTCAAGCACGCAGAACAGGTCGCGCCCGTCCGTGGTGATGAAAGAGGTGCCGCGCTTGAAGATGTCTTTTCCGCCGTCCGAGAAGCCGTTGACGCTCACGAACAGGCCCAGGGCATTTTTGCCCTTTCGCTGAACCTTGCCATCGAAGTTGGTCATGTGCTCCGCCTCGACTGCGGCACCCAGCCACTTGGCCTCAACGATGTAGTGATCGGTGTTGTAGTAGATCGCGCCGTCGATCTGCTCGCCCTTCAAGTTGTAGGCGAGTGTTGGCTCAAGGTCGAAAAGGGTGAAGAGCCGATGCAGAAACGGTTCGAACTCTCGTCCGGCCTGCTGCGGTTTTCCATCTGGCTGAGCCGCAGAAACTCTTGAATCAGCTCTTGGAGCACGTCGGCGAAGTCCCGATTACGGCGTCCTTCTTCACGGTGGGCGGCCAATGTGGCAGAGAATTGCTCCCGCTCCTCGGCCAGGGCGGCGTGGCGACCCACCCACTTGCTCAAATTGGCTACCGCTTCTCGCGCAAGGGCCAGCAGATCTTCGGCGTCCACCTGCCTGACGAGGTTCGGGAACGTGTCCAACCTGGCCATGTCGGTCATCAACTCGATGGTGAAGTCTCGGTAATCCGCCTCACGATCCATCAGCAGTTTGACGAGCTGAGCCGAGGTCTGTCGCTTCGTCGTGGTGAAGTCGAGAAGCACCAGCAACTCGGGGTGCTCGCGTAGGCGTCGGCGTAGATCTTCCTGGAACGGGATCTTGTTCCAGTTGATCGTGGTAAGCGCCTCGATCAATGCACCGTAAGCGTCGGGATGAATCTTCTTCATCGTCCCTGACCGCACATCTGCCATGGTTCGCCCACCCCCAGTGGCCCGACGGCTACTCTGCTGCTCTTCCCGTGTGCAGACGGGAAAGTCCATGACAGAGCTGAGAGACGGGAAACCGCTGATCAGAGTGCGTTTCCTCAGCACTCGATGATGTTCACCGCGAGCCCGCCTCGGGCCGTCTCCT
>NZ_FMDK01001016.1 GCF_900091995.1 Streptomyces sp. MnatMP-M17 | reverse complement strand
GTGGTGGACGATCCGGCCGCGCAGCGGGCCCTGTGGCGGGTACGGGAGGACGCGGCGGGCACCGCGACCCGTATGGCGGACGGCAGCGAGGCATGGCCCGGCTGGGAGGACTGCGCGGTGCCACCCGCCCGGCTCGGCGCGTATCTGCGCGACTTCCGCGCCCTGCTGGCCGGACACGGTCTGCGCGGCACACCGTACGGGCACTTCGGCGACGGCTGTATCCATGTCCGTATCGACTTCGACCTGCTGAGCGAGGACGGCGTACGGCGCTTCCGCCGCTTCTCCGAGGAGGCGGCGGCGCTGGTGGTCGCGCACGGTGGCTCGCTGTCGGGCGAGCACGGCGACGGGCTGGCGCGCTCCGAGCTGCTGTCGAAGATGTACGGAGACGAACTGGTCGGGCTCTTCCGGCAGTTCAAGGATGTCTGGGACCCGGCGGGCGGTATGAATCCGGGCGTGCTCGCCCGGCCCGCCCGGCTCGACGAGAATCTCCGCTTCTCCGTACTGCCGCGCGAGCGCGTCGACGTCGCCTTCGGCTATCCGCACGACGGACCGGGCGGCGGCGACTTCTCGGCGGCCGTACGCCGATGTGTCGGAGTGGCGAAGTGCCGGGTGGCCGGGCCGAGTTCGGGGCCGGGCGTGATGTGTCCCTCGTTCCGTGCGACGGGCGAGGAACAGCACTCCACGCGCGGGCGCGCCCGGCTGCTCCACGAGATGCTCGCGGGCGAGGTGGTCACGGACGGCTGGCGCTCGGCGGAGGTACGGGACGCGCTTGATCTCTGTCTGTCCTGCAAGGGCTGCCGCAGCGACTGTCCGGTGGGCGTGGACATGGCCACCTACAAGGCGGAGTTCCTGTACCACCACTATCGCGGGCGGCGACGGCCCGCCGCGCACTACGCGATGGGCCGGCTGCCGGTCTGGCTCAGGGCGGCGGCACAGTTCTCTTACGTCGTGCCGGTGCTGAACGCGGCGGCGCGGGTGCCGCTGCTGGCGGGCCCGGCCAAGCGGCTGGCCGGTATCGCTCCGGAACGTACGATTCCACGGCTCGCGCCCGAGACCTTCGGCCGGTGGCTGAGGCGCCGTATGAAGGGCAGGGCCGAGGTGTTCGACCACGGCCGTACGGTGATCCTGTGGCCCGACACCTTCACCGAGCACCTCGCGCCGTCGGTCGGACAGGCGGCGGTACGGGTACTGGAGGCGGCCGGTGTCGGGATCGTGGTGCCGCCGGGCGAGCGTGGCGGCCAGCGCGGGCGCGGCGGCCGGGTGTGCTGCGGGCTGACGTATGTCTCGACGGGCCAGCTCGATCAGGCCCGTACGGTGATGCGCCGCACGCTGGACCGGCTTGAACCGCTGCTCGACCTGGAGCTGCCGGTGCTCGTCCTGGAACCGAGCTGCGCCGCCACGCTCACGACCGATCTGCCGGAGCTGCTGCGCGGCGATCCGCGCGCGGCGCGGCTGGCCGCGTCCGTACGCACCTTCGCCCAGGCGCTGGAGGAGTGCGCGCCGGAGTGGGAGCCGCCTCGGCTGGACCGCCCGGTCGCCGGCCAGACCCACTGCCACCAGCACGCGGTCCTCGGTGACGCGGCGGACCGGCGGTTGCGTGAACGGGCGGGTCTGACCGGCGAGTTGAGCGGAGGCTGCTGCGGACTCGCGGGCAACTTCGGTTTCGAACGCGGCCACTACGAGGTGTCGGTGGCCTGCGCGGAGGACCAGCTCCTGCCTTCGGTGAGGGCTGCGGGGCCGGAGGCGGAGGTTCTCGCGGACGGTTTCTCCTGCCGTACACAGCTCGACCAGCTGGGCGGGCACCGTGCACGGCATGTGGCGGAGGTGCTGGCGGAGGCACTGGGGGAGAGTCCGGCGGACGGTCCGGGCGCGGCGCGGTGACGGTGGATCAGCTCGCCGTCAGCTCTCGGTCAGCTTTCGGTGGGTCGGCGTCTGCGGACCACCGAGACCATGCCCGCACCGGCGACGACGGCCGCACCGGTCGCGTCGGCGGTGATCGGAGCCGTAGGGCCCGTAGAGCCGGTGGAGGCCGTAGACCCTACGGAGCCCGTCGCTGCCAGGGCCGTTCTGGTCCGCTCCCTGATGGACGACCGGGACCCGGCCGCGTCCAGGATCAGGTCCGTGACCGCCTTCGGATGGGCGAGCATCGCGGCATGCGGCGAGTCGATCTCCACGGTGTGGGAGCGGGCCCGCCGGGCCTCGAAGCGCTGCAACTCCGGTGGGATGGCCCGGTCCTGGCGGGAGACCAGGGCCCAGGACGGGATGCTCCGCCAGGCGACGGGACCGGCCGCGTCGCTGAACGCCCGTGCGTCGATGGGCCGTTGAGAGGCCGCGAGCACCGCCGTGGTGGCGAGCGGAAGCGAGGCGGCGAACACCGGGCGGTACAGCTCGGGCTTGACATGGAGATCGGTGCCGACGGATCCGTCCGGCCCGGTGAACGGCACCGGCTTCAGGGCCGGAGTGAGTTCGCTGCCGGGAAACCTGTCGATCAGGACCGAGAGGACCTCGCCCTTGTCGGGCACCAGCGCGTTGATGTACACGAGCGCCTTGACCTGGGGATTGCCGACCGCCGCGCCGCTGATCACCGCGCCGGCGTAGGAGTGGCCGACCAGGACGATCGGGCCCTCGATGCTTCTGAGGACGCTTGCGATGTACGCCGTGTCACCGGCCAGGCCCCGGAGCGGATTGGCGGGCGCCATGACGCGGTAGCCGTCGCTCTGGAGGCGCGGGACGATCTCGCGCCAGCTCGACGCGTCGGCGAAGGCGCCGTGCACCAGCACGATCGTCGGCCGGGCGGTGCCGCCGCCACGGTTCGCGGGCGCGATGGCCGCGGCGCCGA
>NZ_FMDK01001120.1 GCF_900091995.1 Streptomyces sp. MnatMP-M17 | reverse complement strand
TCGCCGGGCGCGACGGGCGCCGAGAAGCGCCCGCCGATGCCGAGTACGCGCGCGGCGTCGCCGTCGGCGTACCGGTCGGTGATCTCCTCGACGGCCAGCGCCACCACGCTCATGCCATGGGCGATGACGGAGTCGAAGCCGGCCGCGCGGGCCGCCTCCTCGTCGAGATGGATCGGGTTCTCGTCGCCGGAGGCATGGGCATAGCGGCGGATCCACTCCACGGTCGGCTCATGGACGACGGTGGCGGGCTCGCCGGCCCCGGCGGGCGCGGGAGCGGCGGCTCCGGCGGCGATGTCTCCGAACGGTTCGAGCGCGGTGGCGCCCACCAGCAGGGCGCTGGTGATCAGTTCGGCGAACGGCTCCGGCTCACCGGCGCCGCTGGTGCCTTCCACGCCGCCCGGGCCCTCCGCTCCGTCGCCGATGAGCCGGGAGCGCAGGGCGACACGGGTCCCGCGCGCCTCGCGCCGGGCACCGAGCACCTCAAGCCGTACGGTGACGCGCTCACCGGCGCGTACGAGCCGGTGGCCGCGGATGTCCTGGGAGAGATGGACGACCGAGACCGGTCCCGGCTCATCGGCGGTCAGCGCGGCCACGGTCCGCTCGGCCACGGTGTGGGCGAGGACGAACGCGTGGACGGGCGAGGCCAGTTCGTCCTTGGTGACGGGCAGTTCGGCGCGGACCGCGCCGCGGTAGGCGGCGATCTCCTCGGCGGTGACGGTACGGATCACGGCCGGGATGCCGGCGGATGCGGAGGAGGTCGTCATACCGGCGCCACCACCAGAGTGGAGTTGTGGCCGCCGAAACCGAAGGAGTTGGACAGCGCGGGACCGGATGCGACGGCGCGCGGCGCGCCGTGGACCACGTCGATTTCCATGCCTGGCTCCAGCCGTTCGTGATTGGCGGTGGGTGGGACCTCGCACTGGCGCATCGCCTGCACGGTGGCGATCAGTTCGACGGCGCCGGCGGCTCCGATGAGATGGCCTATGACGCTCTTGTTCGCGGTGACCGGCGGCCCGTCGGGCCCGAACACCTTGGCCAGCGCGACCGCTTCGGCACGGTCGTTGAACGGCGTCGAGGTGCCGTGCGCGTTGATGTGCACGATGTCGGAGGGCACCAGGCCCGCGTCGGCGATGGCTCCTGACATGGCGCCGATCGCGGCGCCGCCGTCCGGCAGCGGCATCGAGAGATGGAACGCGTCGGCGGTGGAGGCGTAGCCGGCGACGGTCGCGTAGGGCCGTGTGCCGCGCGCCTTCGCGTCGTCGAGCCGTTCCAGTACGACGAAGCCGGCGCCCTCTCCCATCACAAAGCCGTCCCGGTCGACATCGAACGGCCTGGACGCGTGCTCCGGGTCGTCGTTGCGCAGCGAGACGGCGTTGAGGTTGCCGAATCCGGCCAGGGTGACCGGCGTCAGTGTCGACTCGCAGCCTCCGGCCAGCACTACATCGGCCCGGTAGGTCTGGAGCAGCATCACCGCGTGGCCGATGGCGTCGGCGCCGCTGGCGCAGGTGGTGGCGATGGTCAGGGCGGGCCCGTGCCAGCCGAGCCGCATCGCGATCTGGGCCGCCGCCGCGTTGGGCATCGTCATCAGCGGCATCAGCGGATTGACCCGGTGCGGTCCCGACTCGGTGAAGTTCTTCGACTCCGCGTCGCTGGTGGCCCGGCCGCCGACGGCGTTCCCGACGACGATCGCGGTACGGTCCGGGTCGACGGCCGGGGCGCCCGCGTCCCGGTGGGCGGCGAGGGCCGCCGTCGTGCCGTACAGCGCGAACGGGTCCATCCTGCGGGCGTCCTTGGCGGGCACCAGTCCGGTCTCGTCGAGTCCGCGGACCCGGCAGCCGATCCGTACCCGGTGCCGCTCCAGATCGAGATGGGTGAGGGTGGCGGCCGTGGACCGGCCGGCGCGCAGTGTGGTCCACAGATCGTCGGGAGTGCAGCCGGCCGGTGTGACGACGCCCATGCCGGTGATCGCGACAGGCGCCTTGAGCTGTGTGTGCCTCGGTGAGGTTGACATCCCGAATCCCGAATCCCGTGCGAACGGCGGACAGCGGCCGACTGACGCCGGCGCGCGGGTGAGCGTGAGAGTGAGGGTGGCGATGGGCGTGGCGGTGGGACGGGCGCGGAGCGCGCCGCCGGTGGATCAGCCCGCGATCAGTCCGCACTCGTGGGCGGCCTTGAGGAAGGCCTCCGCGGCGAAGTCGATGTCCGCCTTGGTGTGCCGCGCGGTGATCGCGATCCGCAGCCGCGCCAGGTCGTTGGGGACGGCGGGCGTGACCACCGGCAGTCCGATGACACCGGCCGCGCGGCAGGCGGTGGCGTAGTCGTACGCCGCGTCGTCGGAGCCCGCGATGACCGGGACGACCGCGGTCTCGCTGTCGCCGGTGCGCATTCCGCCCTCGTTCAGCATCCGGCGGAACCGCGCGGACTCCTGCTGGATGTGGCTGACGCGCTCGGGCTCGCGCTCCAGGATGCGCAGCGACTCCAGGGCCGCGGCGGACTGGGCCGGGCCGAGGGCCGCGGAGAAGAGGAACGGCCGGGCCGCGTACTTGAGATGGCCGATCAGCTCGCTCGGCCCGGCCACCCAGCCGCCCATCGAAGGGATGGCCTTGGAGAGGGTGCCCAGCTTGATGTCGACCTTCGCCCGGTAGTCGAAGTGCTCCTCGATGCCCTTGCCGGTGGCGCCGATGACACCGAGCGCGTGGGCCTCGTCCACCATCAGCAGCGCGTCGTGCGCGTCGCAGACGGCGCGCAGCTCGGGCAGCGGAGCGATGTCGCCGTCCATGGAGTAGACGCTGTCCACGATGACGAGCCTGATCCCGTCGGGGCTCGCGGCGGCCAGCCGCCGG
>NZ_FMDK01001017.1 GCF_900091995.1 Streptomyces sp. MnatMP-M17 | reverse complement strand
GGCGGGCGCGGGCGCGGTGCTCGCGGCCGTCCTGGGCACGGTGGTGACGCTGGGCGCGACCTCCGGCAACGACACCTCGCAGCCGGACCGCGTCAACACGGAACCGTCCACGGATCCGGAGGAGGGCGACAGCGGTCTGACGGCCGACCAGCCCGCCGCCGACACGACCCGCGGCCCGGGCGGCGGCCGTACGGAACAGGGCGCGCCCGCGGCCAGTCCGACGGACAGCGGTACGCCCTCGGGTACGGCGTCGGTCTCCGACAGTCCCACGGGCGGCGGTTCCACTCCCGGTGGCGGCGGTTCGTCCGCCACACCGGGCAAGACGCCGAAGCCGCCGACCAAGCCGTCGACACCGCCGACCACCGGCACTTCGAGCACCCCGTCGACACCGCCGACGACGCCCACGGGCACCCCGTCGTCGGAGACGCCCTCGGAGAGCTCCTCCGCACCGCCACCGCCCGCGACGGCGAGCGACATGTCCCCAAGCCTCAGCGCAGGCGCCCCGGAGCCCGCCACCAGCACGGACGCACCTGCCTGACACCACGTCAGCAGCCGGCGCCGGCAACCAGGCACCGACAACCGATACGGGCCGTACACGACATGGGGGCCGCTCCGAAGAGCGGCCCCCATATCGATGTCAATGCCCTGCCGGACGGGGTGGCCGGTCCCGGCCGTGCGTTCGGAGGGCAGGAGAGACTCCGGACGTCAGAAGAGGCGGAGCTTGTCGTCCTCGATGCCGCGCAGGCCGTCGTAGTCGAGTACGACACAACCGATCCCTCGGTCCGTCGCCAGCACCCGGGCCTGGGGCTTGATCTCCTGGGCCGCGAACAGGCCCTTCACCGGGGCGAGATGAGGATCGCGGTTGAGGAGTTCGAGATACCGCGTGAGCTGCTCGACACCGTCGATCTCGCCGCGCCGCTTGATCTCCACCGCCACCGTCACGCCGTCCGCGTCCCGGCACAGGATGTCCACCGGGCCGATCGCCGTCGGGTACTCGCGGCGGATCAGGGTGTATCCGTCGCCCAGCGTCTCGATACGGTCCGCGAGCAGTTCCTGGAGATGCGCCTCCACACCGTCCTTGATGAGCCCTGGGTCGACGCCCAGCTCGTGCGAGGAATCGTGGAGTACTTCCTCCATGGTGATGATCAGTTTCTCGCCCGCTTTGTTCACGACCGTCCACACACCGGCGTCGTTGTCGGCGCCTTCCTTGAGCGTGCACGGCGGCGACATCCAGTTGAGAGGTTTGTACGCCCGGTCGTCGGCGTGGATCGACACACTGCCGTCGGCCTTGACCAGGATGAGACGGGGAGCGGAGGGCAGGTGGGCGGTGAGCCGGCCCGCGTAGTCCACGGAGCAGCGGGCAATGACGAGACGCATGGTCGGCAACGCTACTCGACCGGCGAGCTCCCGCGCGATTCGCCCCGGAAGCCCCCGTTCGTTATTGGCCGGTTGTGTTCCCATTCTCCTGGTGCCGTCCCGACTGCGCGCCTAACGTGGAAGCAGGAGGTCGCCGGTCGTGCACGCTGCGTCGTCGTCGCCTCCTTCCCTGCCCGGAAGACCCCGCTTCCCGGGGTCGCGAGAGGAGAACCCATGTCGCTCGACGTCTCACCGGCACTGTTGGATCAGGCCGAGCGAGGCGAGGTCGACGAAGCGGCTTTCGTCGACTGCGTCCGGACCTCCCTGCCCTACGCATGGGAGATGATCAGTTCTCTGGTGGCAGAGCTGAAGGTGGACGGTGGACCTTTCGCCGACAACCAGACGCCCCCGCCGGACGAGCAGGCACGTGGTCAGCTGCTGCGCGCGCTCGCGAGTGATGCGATTCGCGGTGCGCTCCAGCGGCACTTCGGAGTGCGTCTCGCTTTTCAGAACTGCCACCGCGTCGCGGTGTTCCCGCTGGACACCTCGGTCGACGAGCGGCTGGCCCGCTTCACCTCGGTGAGGGCCCAGTTGCTCAACCAGTCTCCCGAACTCCGGGACTGCTGAGGTCCCTTGCTGCCGCTCCGCGCACCGGGGAGGTGTCGTGGGTGCAGGAGCGGCAGCAGCAGTCCTGGAGGCCCGTTCGAGAGCACGGAAGGACGGACACACTGTGCGCGGCGGGTGGTTGGCGTATGACCAGCCAGGTGTCCGGCCGCTCGTCAGCAGAGCGCCGGCAGCACCTCCGTCCCGAGCCGCTGTATGTTCTCCTCCGTCGCCGCCAGATCGCCCGAACCTTCGACGAGCAGCGCGAAGCGGCTGATGCCCGTACGCTCCGCCGTGGCCGTGAGCCGGTCCACGGCCAGGCCGGGCGGTCCCACCGGATGCAGCTCGCACAGCAACTCCGTGTACTCCACGGGATCCCGCATCGACCGCGGCCTGCCGTCGACCGTGACATGCGCGCCCAGGCCCTGCCGCAGCCAGCCGGGCATCGCCTTGACGAGCGTCTCCGCAGCCTCGGCCCGGCCGTCCGCGATCTGCACGACGCCGACCGACACATGCGCGGCGCCCTCGATCTCCTCCGGACTGCGGCCCGCCGCGCGTGCGTGCGTACGCCACAGCCCGACCATCTCCGCCTTCTCCTCGTCGCCGCAGTGCATCCCGAGCAGCATCGGCAGACCGTGCTCGGCGGCCAGCCGTACGGTCCTGGGCGAGGTGCAGGCGATGACGACCTCCGGTCCCGCCGCGTCCAGCAGTTCGTCCGGCCTTGGTACGACGGGGACTTCACGGAACCGGAAGCGCTCGCCCGCCGCCGCGACACACGGTTCGCTCAGCCAGCGCAGCAGCAGGGCGAGGGATTCGGGGAACTCGCACTCGTACGCGGCCAGACCGGAGCCGAAGACCTCCAGATCGACCCAGGGCCCGCCCCGTCCCACACCGAGCGTGAACCGTCCTCCGGACACAAGATGCAGCAGCGCCGCCTGTTCGCCGAGCGCCACCGGATGTACGTTCGGCAACACGCTGACCGCCGTGCCCACCCGGATCCGCCGGGTCCGGCCGAGGAGCAGCGCGGCCAGGGTGACGGCGGACGGGCACACCCCGTACGGTACGAAGTGGTGCTCGGCCAGCCAGACGGCGTCCAGCCCGGACTCCTCGGCCAGTTCGGCGGTGCGCACCGCCCGGTTCAGTGCCTCTCCCTGTCCCTGACCAGGGAACTGGGCGGACAGTACGAAAGCTCCAACACGCATCGCCTTCTGCCTCCTTGCGGCCGACGCGACTCCCCTATGGGCAACAACGTCTGACACGTGCCAAAGGCACGGCCGTCCGTAAAAGTTATGCGATTGTCCGTTAAGTCTGTTCTGTGAGTCCGGACGTCCTGTGCCGCGCGGGACGCCTACCCGGTGGTACGGGTCGTAGGCTGGTAGCGGAACCGTGCTGTCTGCCCCGTGAGGTGTCCTGTGTCCCCGCGCCGCAACCGCCCCCGAGGCGGCGAGAAAACGACCGAGCGAGCCGGTGAGCCGGGGGACAGGTACGGCGGTTTCCAGCGGTCGGAGTCCTGGCAGGGCGAGGATTGGTCGGTCCGCCATGTCGCGGGCGCGAGCGCCGAGGGCAAGCGGTACCGCTGCCCGGGCTGCGATCAGGAGATCCCGTCCGCCGTGCCGCATGTGGTGGCCTGGCCCGAGTACGGCGGCGTGGACGACCGGCGCCACTGGCACCAGTCCTGCTGGAACGCGAAGGACCGCCGTACCTCACGGGTACAGCGGTCCCGCAACGCGCCCAAGTACTAGGGCCTCTCGTTTGGATCTTGCTGGGCTCGCGTGCCCTGGCACCGCGCCTCGCCGCGTTGTCGTCGG
>NZ_FMDK01001020.1 GCF_900091995.1 Streptomyces sp. MnatMP-M17 | reverse complement strand
CGCCCCCCCCGCCACAACGGCCCAGAAAGGTGGCGTACCCATGCCGATCTTCCGTACCTCATCCACCACCGCCGGCGCGGACCGTCCGGCCATCTCCTCGTCGCCCGCCCGGCTCTCCCGCCCAGGACCGGGACGGCGCTCCTTCCTCGGGCTCGCCCTCGGCGCGGGCGCCGCGCTCGCCCTCACCGCCTGCGGAGGCCAGCCCGCCTCGACGGCGAGCGGCCGGGGCGGCACGCTCAAATGGGGCTGGGCGCTGCCGACTTCATGGGATCCGGTCACCTCGTCCGCAGGCTGGGACGTGCACTCCCTCTCCCTCGTCTATGCCGCGCTCACCACGCTCGACCAGCGCGGCAACGCGGTCCCCGCCCTCGCCGCCTCATGGAAGTACAACGACGACGGCACGGCCGTCACCTTCACCCTCCGCCAGGGACTGAAGTTCAGCGACGGGACTCCGGTCGACGCCACCGCCGTGAAGAAGAGCATCGAGCGGGGCCGTGACTACGAGAAGTCGCTGATCGCCGCTCAGCTCACAGGCGTCAAGGAGGTCACGGCTGTCGACGCCCGCACCGTCGAACTGCGTCTCGCCGAGCCCGACTTCCAGATCCCGCTGCTCCTCGCGGGCAAGACCGGCATGGTCGTCAATCCCAAGGTCTTCGAGAGCGACGCCGCGAGTCTCGCCACCGAGCCCGCGGGATCCGGTCCGTACACCCTGGTCTCGTACGTCCAGAACTCCAAGGCCGTGCTGCGCCGCAACACCGGCTACTGGGACGCGGACCGGATCAGGATCGAGAACTTTGAGCTGTATCCGCTGCCCGAGGCCTCGACCGTCGTCGCCGCGCTCACCTCCGGGCAGTACAACGTCGCCCAGATACCGGGCAGTCAGGTCGAGGCGGCCAGGGCCGCCGGTCTTGAGGTCCAGGTCATTCCGTCCATGGTGGTGGCCGTCCTCGATGTCCACAACGGCAAGGAGCCCTTCACCGACCCGGACGTGGCGCTCGCGCTCAAGTACGCGATCAACCGCGAGGAACTTCTCCGGACCGCGTCCTTCGGCCATGGCGAGGTGTCCCGGCAGCCCTTCCCCAAGGGATACGCGGGCCATGACGACGCGCTGGACACGCTCTTCCCGTACGACCCGGAGAAGGCCAAGGAACTGCTGGCGAAGGCCGGCCACGCGAACGGTCTGAAGATCACGCTCTCCACCTCGAAGGCCGAAGGCGTACCCGAACTGATCCAGGCGCAGCTCAAGAAGGTCGGCATCACGGCCACCATCGAGACCATCCCGGCGGCCCGCGCGTCCCAGTTGGTCTATGTCCAGCGCAGCAAGGCCCTCTTCGTCGACCAGTTCGCCGGACGTGAGGCCGCCACCCAGGGCTTCCAGGTCCTCTTCGGCAAGGAAGGCCTGATGAATCCGGGCCGTACCGTCTCGCCCGAGCTGGAGAAGGCGCTCGATGTGGTCCGCCGTACACCGCTGGACTCGCCCGACTATCCGGCCGTTCTCCAGAAGGCCACCGGGATCGCCGTACGGACCATGCCGAACGTCTTCCTCTACACCGTCCCTCGGATCCTCGCCCGCAATCCCAAGGTCTCCGAGATCCCGGCGTACACCGTCGTCCAGCGGTTCGAGGGAGTCACGGTCTCATGACCGCGCCCATGGTGACGGGAACGAAAGCAGGAACCGGCTACGGGCGCCGCCCGTGGTCCGTGGGATCCGCCTCCGTACGGCGACGGCTGGCGGGAGCACCGCGCCCGCTGGGCCGGCTGCTCGTCATCACCGCCACGGTCTTCTTTCTGGCCTCGCTGCTCACCTTCGCGCTCGGCGCCCTCTCGGAGGCCAATCCGGCGGCGGCCGTCCTCGGTGACCAGGCGACACCGGCCGATATCGCCCGTATGGAGGCCCAGTTCGGATTGGACCGGCCACTGTACGCGCAGTATCTGAGCTGGCTCGGCCACGCGCTCACCGGTGATCTCGGGGTCTCCTGGTTCACCAGTGTGCCCGTCGCCGACAGTATCGCCGGAGCCCTGCCGGTCGATCTGTCCATCGCCGGTCTCGCCCTGCTGCTCGTCGTGGTCATCGGCGGTGGCGCCGGAATCGTGGCCGCCCTGAACAACGGCGGGCGCTTCGACCGGGCCGTCACCCTTGTCTCCTCCGCCCTGGCCACCCTTCCGCCGTTCCTCATCGGCATCGTGCTGATCGTCGTCTTCGCGGTGCAGCTCCGCGCGCTGCCCACCGGCGGCTATGTACCGCTGGGCGAGAGCCCGGGGGAGTGGCTGCGGTACGCGATCCTGCCCGCGTTCGCCCTCAGCCTGGACGCCGCCGCCTCCATCGCCCGGCAGTTGCGCACCTCGCTCGTCGGGGCCCTGCGCGAGAACTATGTGACCGGCGCCGAGATGCGCGGCTTCTCCGCCCGGCGGGTGCTGTTCGGACATGTACTGCGCAATGCCGCCGGGCCCGCGCTCTCCGTCCTCGGTGTGAGTGTGCCGGTGATCCTGGGCGGCGCGGTCGTCACCGAGAAGATCTTCAATCTGCCCGGGATCGCCCAGCTCTCGCTCCAGTCGGCCGAACAGCACGACATCCCGGTCATCCAGGGAACGCTGCTGGTCACCGTGGCCGTGGTGCTCATCGCCAATATCGCCGTCAACGCGGCGCTGACGGCGCTCAATCCGGCCGCGCGCAGACAGCCGGACGGCGGTCGCGGCCGGGCGGCGGAAGGGAGTGCCCGATGAGGACACTCCGGCGTACCTGGCGGCTGCCGTCGGCCCGGATCGCGCTGGCCGTGCTCGCGCTCGTCGCGCTGGTGGCGGTCGCGGGCGGCGCCCTCGCACCGTACGATCCGCTGGCCCAGCGGCCGGCGGACATGCTGCACGGACCGAGCGCCGGGCATCTGCTCGGCACCGACTATCTGGGACGGGATGTCCTCAGCAGACTGCTGGCGGGCACGGGACGCTCGGTCGTGGGCGCCCTGGAGGCGGTCGGCGCGGCGATGCTGCTCGGCATTGTGCCGGGGATCGCCTCCGTGTGGCTCGGCCGGACCGTCGAATGGACGGCCCAGCGGGCCGCGGACACCTTGATGATCATGCCGTTCACGGTCTTCGCCATCGCCGTGGTCGGAGCGCTGGGCAACGGGATGCACCAGGCGATGCTGGCGCTGGGCGTGCTCTTCGCACCGCTGTACTTCCGGGTGACCCGCGCCGCCGCGCTGGGGCTGAAGCAGGCGCAGTATGTGGAGGCGGCCGAGCTCATGGGCGCGTCCCGGTGGTGGATCCTGCGGGTCCATGTCTGGGGCAAGATCCTGCCGACGATCGCCGTCACCACGGCGCAGGCCGTCGGGCAGGCGCTCCTGGTGGTCGCGTCCCTGACCTTTCTCGGGCTGGGCGTGCAGCCGCCCGCGCCGACCTGGGGCGGAATGCTCGCCTCGGATCTGGGCTATCTGGCCCAGCAGCCGTGGGCGCCGCTGATCCCGGGCGCCGCGATCATGATCACGGTCGGTGCCCTGAACATCCTCGCGGACGCGGTACGCGACAGCGGGGCGGCGGACTCGGGAACGAAGCCGGGCCGGAAGGCCGGCACCGCGCCGCGCATCCAGGTGATCACACGTCCGGAGAAGCGTCCCGAGGAGGTCGACCAGCGTGTCACAACTGGCTGAGCCAATTGACCGATTGCCCGCCGTACTGACCGTCGACGGACTCGATGTCACCGTCTCCGGCGGAGTACGCGCCGTCCGTGAGGTGACCTTCGCCATCGGGCGCGGTGAAGCCGTCGGACTGGTGGGGGAGTCCGGCAGTGGGAAGAGCCTGACGTGCCGGTCCGCACTGGGCGTGCTGCCCGCCGGATGCGAGGTGTCGGGCGGCCGGATCACCCTTGGCGTTGTCGGCGCGGAGCCGGGCACCGCACCCGGCACCGGCGCCGAGCTGACCGCCTTCAGCCGTAAGCAGTGGGACGCCGTACGGGGCCGCCGTGTCGGAGCCGTGTTCCAGGATCCCGCCTCGTATCTCAATCCCTCGCTCACCGTGGGCCGTCAGCTCACCGAGCAGCTACGCGTGGGAGCCGCGCTCTCCAGGGCCGAGGCGCACATCCGCGCCGTCGAACTGTTCACGGCCGTCGGACTGCACCGCCCTGAGGAGGTCTTCCACCAGTACCCGCACGAGCTCTCCGGCGGGATGCTCCAACGGGTCCTCATCGCCATCGCCGTCTCCTGCTCGCCCGAACTGCTCATCGCGGACGAGGCGACCACCGCCCTCGATGTGGTCATCCAGGCCGAGATCCTCGAACTCCTCCAGCGGCTCAGGGCCGAACAGGGCCTCGCCCTGCTTCTGGTCACCCACGATCTCGCCGTCGTCGCCGAGAGCTGCGATCGCCTTCTGGTCATGTACGCGGGCGAGATCGTCGAGGACGGTCCCACCGCCGAGGTGCTCGCCTCGCCCGCACACCCGTATACCGAGGCGCTGCTCCGAGTGGCGTCGATCGGGGCGTGGGGTCGGCGCGAGCTGGACATCATCCCGGGCCGACCGCCCGAGACCGGTGCCGAGCTGCCCGGCTGCCGGTTCGCCGACCGCTGCGCCCATGCCGTCGGGCGGTGCACCGAGGGACCTGTCGCTCTGCACTCGCTGGACGGCGGACGCCGGGCGCGCTGCCTGCGTCCGGCCGGACTGCTCGGCGAAGCGACCGCGCCCGTCACGGAAGGAGCCTCGGTATGACCACCGTCCAAGGACCTGTCCTCGCGGCCCGGCAGGGCGAGGCGGCGGCCATCGGGCCCGACCTGGACGCGCTGCTGGAGATCAGCGGACTCACCGTGTCGTACGGTCGGCGGGCCACCTCGCTGCGCCGCGCCGGACGCACCCGGGTGCTCTCGGGCGTCGATCTCACCGTACGGGCGGGCGAGATCGTCGGGATCATCGGTGAGACCGGCTCGGGCAAGACCACCCTGGCCCGTGCCACGGTCGGTCTGGTACGGCCCGACAGCGGCGCCATCGGCTTCGAGGGCCGGGATCTCACCCGGCTGAACCGCCGTGAGCTGCGGGACTTCCGGCGCTCGGGACGTGTGCAGTACATGTTCCAGGATCCGCTGCGCTCACAGGATCCTGAACTGACGGCTCGTCAGGCAGTGGCCGAACCACTCGCCGCCGTCGGCGCGGCGAGCCGGCGGGAACGCGCGGAGCGGGCCGACGAGGCACTGACCTTGGTGGGTCTGGACGCCGACGCGCTCGGAGCCCGTACATCGGGACAGCTCTCCGGCGGCCAGCGCCAGCGGGTGTCGCTGGCCCGCGCCATCGTCACCCGGCCTCGGCTGCTCCTCAGCGACGAGCCGGTCAGCGCCCTGGACGCCTCCAACCGCAATCTCGTACTGAGCCTGCTCGACCGGCTCCGCCGTGAACTCGGCCTGGCTGTCGTGGTCATCTCCCACGACCTCAGCTCGCTGGCCGGTATCGCCGACCGGGTCGCCGTTCTCTACCGGGGCCGGCTGGTCGAACAAGGGCCGATCGGCGAGGTCCTGGAGCATCCACGGCATCCGTACACCGCGCTGCTCACCGCCTCCGCGCCGAGCGTACGCCGTGAACACCGGCTGCTGCCCGCCCAGTTGCGCCCGGACGCGGACCGTCCGCCGTGGCCGGACGACGAGGGCTGTGTCTTCGCACCACGCTGCCGGTTCGCCGGGCCCGAGTGCCGGGACGAGCCGCGCCGTACCGCGCTCTCCGACGACACCGGACCGTCCCACACCGTCGCTTGCCACCACACCGCCACCTGGCGCGACCGGATCGGCTGACGACCGTCCTTTCCCCACTTCGCGCCCCTGGGCCCCGCTTCGCACCCACAGGAGAACCACCGCCATGCCCATCGAGTTCATCGGTATCGCCGCCACCCAGGAGATCAGCGAAAGCGGCTCGGCCACTCCCGTGTCCGGCCGCGACGGCATCTCCCCCCAGAGCGAGAGCGGACACGCCAGCGGCCCGGTCGTCCAGCCCGGCTATCTGCGGGAACTGGCCCGTGCCCATGAGGAGTCGGGCTTCGACCGTGTACTGGTCGCGCACGAGCGGCTCTGGACCGAGATCGCCAGGACCACCGGAGCGGCGTGCGGTCTCGTACGCGCCGAGGCCGAGCGGGGCGGGACCGCGGAGCCCGCCGGAGAGGCCGTGGTCCCGGTATGAGTTCTCCGCTGCCGGCCCCGGACCTCGCCCGGCTTCCGGCCGTCACCGAGGCGCTCGCCGCGCGCGCGGCGGAACACGACCGTGACGCGTCCTTCCCGGCCGAAGGCTTTGTGCTCGCTTACGAGGCCGGGCTGCTCACCGCCACCGTGGCGGCCCGCCACGGCGGTCCCGGGGCCGGACTGGCCGACACCGTCCGTATCCTGCGCGCCCTGGGCGCCGGAGATCCGGGCGTGGCGCTCGTCACCGCCATGACGCTGTTCACCCACGCCGCCGAGGCCCGTACGCCCGGCTGGCCGCCCGCCGCGTACGCCGCACTCCTCGACGCGTCGGCCATCGGTCCCGCACTGGTCAACGCCCTGCGGGTGGAACCCGAACTGGGCAGCCCGGTCCGCGGTGGCCTTCCCGCCACCACCGCACGGCGCGACGGCGACCACTGGCTGCTGACCGGCCGCAAGATCTACTCCACCGGCGCGGTGGGGCTCAGCCGGATGCTGGTCTTCGCGCGGACCGACGAGGACCCGGTACGCGTCGGCTCCTTCATCGTGCGCGCGGGCAGCCCGGGACTGACCGTCGAACCCACCTGGGACCATGTCGGGCTGCGGGCCAGCCGCAGCGACGATGTCGTCCTCGACTCCGTTCCGGTACCGGCCGGCGATGTCATCGCACTGGACGAGGCCGGAGACATCCCCGGTGCCCGGCCGGATCCGGAGACCGGCGCCTGGAACGCCCTCGGTCTGACCGCCCTCTATCTGGGCGTGGCGGGCGCGGCCCGCGACTGGCTCATCCACTTTCTGCATGAGCGGGTCCCGACCGCGCT
>NZ_FMDK01001033.1 GCF_900091995.1 Streptomyces sp. MnatMP-M17 | reverse complement strand
GTGGATGCCGTCGTGCTGGCCACGGCCACTCCGGACCATCCCTGTCCCGGTACGGCTCCCGCGCTGGCGGCGCGGCTGGGGCTCGGGCCGGTGCCCGCGTTCGACATCGGCGCGGTGTGCAGCGGCTTCGTCTACGGCCTCGCGGTCTGCCGGGGCCTGGTGGTGTCCGGGCTGTATGACCGGGTGCTGCTCGTCGGCGCCGATGTGTACTCGACCTGGCTGGACCCGAGGGACCGCTCGTCGGGCGTGGTGTTCGGTGACGGCGCGGGAGCCGCGCTCATCGGCGCGGGCCGGGCGGGCGCGCCCGGTGAGCTGCTCGCCTTCGACCTGGGCAGCGACGGCGCGGGATACGACCTGATCACCGTGGCCGGAGGCGGCTCGCGGGCCCGTGCCACCGGCCGGCCGCCCGCCGAAGGCGATGAGTTCTTCCGGATGCGGGGCCGGGCCGTCTATCAGCACGCGGTCGAGCGGATGACCGCTTCGTGCCGCTCCCTGCTGGACACGGTGGGCTGGGAGGCGGCCCAGGTCGACCACTTCGTACCGCACCAGGCCAACGCGCGGATCCTGCGGGCGGTCGCCGGGCGGCTGGGCATCGGCGCGGACCGCTGTGTCATACATCTCGACCGGGTGGGCAACACGGGCGCGGCCTCCATCCCGCTGGCCCTGGCCGACGCGGAGGCCCGAGGGCGCCTGCGCGCGGGCGACCGCGTGCTGCTGACGGCCTTCGGCGGCGGTCTCACCTGGGGCACGGCGGCGCTCCGCTGGCCCGGTACTCCACGGGCCGCGGCCCACGACGGAAGGAACGAATCATGACGCAGCGGAACGGGACGGCTCTCGGCCGGGAGCCCGGACAGGGCGTCGGCCCGGTCGCGGTGACCGGACTCGGAGTGGTGACTCCGGCCGGCGGCGACGAGCGGGCCTTCTGGGCCGGGCTCCGCGCCGGGCGGTCCGTCGCCCGGCGGCGGGAGGAACTGACCGGTATCCCGGTCGACTTCGCCTGCGCGGTCGACGGACTGGATGTGGACGCCGCGGTCGGCGGACGCTCGGTGTGGCGGATGGCGCGGTTTGCGAAACTGGCGCTGATCGCCGCCAGACAGGCGGTCGCCGACGCCGGACTCGATCCGGCGGCCTGGGAGCCCGGCCGGGTGGGCGTGGTGCTCGGCGTGGGCGTCGGCGGTGTCTCCGTACTCGTCGACGGCGCGCTGAAACTGCGCGAGCAGGGACCGCAGTCGGTCTCTCCGCTGCTGGTGCCGATGATGATCCCGAACGCCGCGGCCGGAGAGGTCGCCATCGCGCTCAAGGCGCAGGGCCCCAGCCTGGCACCGGTGACGGCCTGTGCCTCGGGTGCTACGGCGATCGCGCTCGGACGCGATCTGCTGGCCGGCGGACAGTGCGACGTGGTGGTGGCCGGCGGCGCCGAATCCGTACTGACACCGCTGGTGGTGACGGCCTTCGCGCGGATGGGCGCGCTGTCGACGCGGATGGACGATCCGGCCTCGGCGTCCCGGCCGTTCGCCGCGGACCGGGACGGCTTCGTCCTCGGTGAGGGCGCCGCCATGGTCGTACTGGAACGGGAGACGGACGCGCGGGCCCGCGGCCGGGCGCCGCGCGCGCTCGTGGCCGGAGCGGGCGCCAGTACGGACGCGTACCACCCGACGGCGCCGGAACCGCACGGCAGAGGCGCGCAGGCGGCGGTCGAGGCGGCGCTGCGGGACGCGGGCTGGAGCGCGTACGACGTACAGCACGTCAACGCGCACGGGACGTCCACACAGCTCAACGACGCCATGGAGGCCACGCTGATCGAGCGCGTCTATCCGCACCGGCCGCCGGTCACCGCGCCCAAGGGCGTGGTCGGGCACACGCTGGGCGCCGCCGGAGCGATCGAGGCGGTGGCGACGGTGCTGACGCTCGAACACGGCGTGATTCCACCGGTCGCCAATCTGGACGCGCCCGCCGTCGAGTTCGACATCGACTGTGTGACCAAGGAGTGCCGGAGGCAGTGCGTGGAGACCGCGATCAGCCACTCCTTCGGCTTCGGCGGCCACAATGTGGCGCTGGCGTTCCGCCGCGCATGAGGCGGCGCAGGGAGCGGTACATGAGGGCAGCGCAGGTGCCCCCGGGGGGCCTTTCGAATGAATGTTTTGAGGTTCAGGGTGGGGAAGAGTCGTTTCTTCGCCACTCCTTGATCGTTCTTTTCGCGTGAGCGTACTGATCGACCATGACGGTGTGGAGTCCACGGGCGCCGTGGACCAGGCGGCCCCGGCGGACTCGACGGACACCACGGCGGCCCGGCTGACGCGTGTGCTGTTCGGAGAGGAGTTCTCCCGCGTGCACGGACCCTGGCGACGGCTGGTGGCGGCGGAACCGTTCCGCCGCCCGGCGGACGCCTCGCCCCGGGAGCGGGTCGCCCTGGCGTACGCGCGGCTGCGTACGCTCAACGACTCGCTCGACAGCCCGCTGGCGCTGGCGGCCGATCCGCGTCTGCTGGCCGCGCTGTACGAATGGCTGGGCCCGGTCGACTCCTGCCTCACGACCGTGGCCGGCATTCACTACAACCTCTTTCTCGGCAGCCTGCTCGACCACACCTCGCCTGCCTCTCCGGCCGACGCGGACGGACGCGACCCCGAGCCGGTCCGGGATCTGGCGGACTTCCTGGCGCTGCGCCGGGTGGGCACCTTTCTCTGTACGGAGCTGGCGCACGGCAATGACGCGGCGGCCCTGGAGACGACGGCCGTCTACGACCGCGCCAGGGACGGCTTCGTCCTGCACACTCCGCACGCCGGCGCGCAGAAGTTCATGCCCAACACCAGCCCGGTCGGCGGCCCCAAGTCCGGCGTGGTGGCGGCCCGGCTGCTCGTGGACGGCGCCGACCACGGAGTCTTTCTCTTTCTGGCGCCGCTGACCGACGGCGAGCGTGCCCTGCCCGGTGTACGGGTGCGCGGACTGCCCGCCCTCCTCGGCAGCCCGGTCGACCACTCCCTGACCTCGTTCGACCAGGTCTTCGTGGCACGGGACGCGCTGCTGGGCGGCGCGCAGGGCCGGCTCGGCGCGGACGGTGTGTTCACCAGTGAGCAGAGCAACCGCCGTCGGCGCTTTCTGACCTCGATCGGCCGCGTGACCACGGGCAAGCTCTCGATGAGCGCGGGCGCCCTCGGCGGAGCCCGGGTCGCGCTGGCGCTCGCCGTGCGGTACGGCGGACACCGGCTGATCTCGGGCGCCAGAGCGGTGGACCGCGTACCGGTGTTCGCCCATCGCAGCCACCACGGCCCGCTGGTCTCGGCCCTGGCCACGGTCTACGCGATGAGCCTGCTGCACCGCGCGGCGCTCGACGCGTGGATGGCGCACACCGAGGAGAACAAGGGAGAGACGGAGCGGACGGTGGCCGTCGCGAAGGGCTGGATCACCTGGCAGGCGCGCGCGGTCATCCTGGAGTGCCGGGAACGGTGCGGCGCGCAAGGGCTGTTGGAGAGCAACGGGCTGGCGGAGCTGATGGCCGGAGCCGAGGGCGCCATCACGGCGGAGGGCGACAATCTCGCGATCTACGCGAAGGCGGCGGCCGAGATGCTGTTCTCGGCCGGATCACCGGAGGCGGACGGTACGGACCGTGCGGACGCTCCCGGACGCGGCGGCTCCGAGTGCCGCGGCTCGGGACGTGGCGGTTCCGGCGATCGGGAAGGTGCCGATCGGGAAGGTGCCGACCGGGAAGGTGCCGACCGTGTCGGCCGTGACGACGAGGACGGACCGGTGGCGGCCCGTGAGCTCTCCGACACCCGCTTTCTCGGCGCTCTTCTCGCGGGCGTCGAGGACGTATGGCTCGCCCGTGCCCGCCGCCGGATGAGCCAGGCGCCGCGCGGCGATTCGCTCGCGCGCTGGAACACCGCCTCCGGTGCCGCGCTGCGGGCCGTCGAGGCCCATGCCCACCGCCGCGCGGCCGAGGCCTTCGCCGCGGCGGTGGCCGAGCTGACGCCAGGCACCGCCGCCCATGAGCTGCTGCGCTCGCTGCAACGGCTGTTCGCGCTCCAGTGGATCGACCGCAACAGCGGCGATCTGCTGGCCGCCGGCCGGCTGGCCCCACGACATGTCGACGGGCTTCCCGAGGCCGTGGAACAACTCATCGCCGAACTGGCCGCGCACGCGCCCGCCTTGGTCGAGGCCTTCGCCCTGCCCGAGGAGATGCTCGCCAACTGGCCCATCGCCGGGGCCGGTTATGTCGACGCGTACGACGACGCGGAGGCCTCCTGGCACTCCGTACCCGCTTGAATCCACCGGCCCCGGGAACCGGTTCCACCCGCCGACCACGCGATCCCACCCACCAACAACGCAAGGACATGCCATGAGCGAGATCCACCCGCGGATCAACGAGGTACTCACCGAGACCTTCAAGGTGCCCGCCGCCGAGATCGTCCCCGAGGCCACCATGGACAGCCTGGAGATGGACTCTCTCGCCGTCGCCGAGTTCGCCGTGATCATCAAGGAGACGCTGGGTATCGACACCGACTCGGACACGCTCCTCAAGGGCGCCACCCTGGCCGAGATCACCGCGTTCCTCGACGATGCGGCCGTGAGCGTCGGCCGATGACCGGACCCGCCGTCGCAGTCGCCGTCACCGGTCTGGGCATGATCACGCCGGTCGGGAACGACACCGAGTCCACCTGGCACGGCGTGTGCGCCGGAGTCTCGCCCGCCCGTACGCTCCCCGAACTGAGCGGCTGCGCCGTCGACTTCGCCTGTACGGTCGACGGCATCGACCTCTCCGCCGCGGTCGGCGGACGTACGGCCTTCCGTATGGGCAGATATGTGAAACTCGCGCTGATCGCCGCGCGCGAGGCGGTCGCGGACGCCGGGCTCGATCCGGAGTCCTGGGACGGCACCCGGGTCGCCGTCGTGGTCGGGACCAGCAGCGGAGGCTCCGCGAGCGTGGCGGAACAGGCCGTGGCGCTCGACCGGCGCGGTCCCGAGGCCACCTCGCCGTCGGGCGTGCTGCTCACGATCCCCAATATGCCGGCCGCCGAGATCGCCGTCAGAATGCGGGCCACCGGGCCGAGCATGGCGCCGTGCACGGCCTGCTCCTCGGGAGTGACGGCGCTCTCCGTGGCGCGTGATCTGCTGGCCGCCGGACAGTGCGACATCGCGGTGGCGGGCGCCACCGAGGCGATGATCTGCCCGCTCGCCATGACCGGATTCGCGCGCTCGGGCGTGGCCGCCCTGGCCGGTCCCGGTGTCGATCCGGCCGTGCTGTGCAGGCCCTTCGCGGCGGACCGCGCCGGGCTGGTCATGGGGGAGGGCGCCGCGATCATGGTGCTGGAGCGGGAGAAGGACGCGCGGGCGCGCGGCGCGCGGCCACGGGCGCTGGTGGCGGGCGCCGGAGCGA
>NZ_FMDK01001023.1 GCF_900091995.1 Streptomyces sp. MnatMP-M17 | reverse complement strand
CAGCCGTACCCAGTGCGGCTGGCGCAGCCAGTCGGCCTCCGGAAGCCGCCGCGGTCCTGCCACGTCCACCGGGCCGGTGCCCTCCGCCGACTCCGCCGCGCGTACGAAGTCGTAGTCCGCCAGGTCGAAGGCGGGCGCCGGGAAGTCCCAGGGTGCCTGCGCGGGTCCCGTCGGCCAGTCGATCCTCCGGCCGGCCGGCCACGCGGCGGCGAGGTCCTCCGCCGATCGGTCCGTCGCCGGGATCGTTGCCGGGAGAGGTATGGCGACTGCCGTCGTCGCCGTGTCGTACGACGTCCAGTCGCTCCGTAGCCACTCGACGGCGGCGCCCGCGTCCGGGCAGACCGCGGCGATCCTGTGGCGCCGCGCCGGACGGCCCGCCTGGAGATGGCGCAGCACCTTCCCGTACTCCTCGGGACGGGCCGTCAGATAGTCGGCGATCCGCGTGGCATCCGCCCGCAGCCCGGCCTCGCTGCTGTTCGAGAGCACCAGGCAGGGCACCGTGGCGGCCGACGGCCCGGTGGACTCGCCCGGCTCCATGCCCGGTCCGTCCGCCTCAAGAACCACATGCGCGTTGGTGCCGCCGATACCGAAGCTGCTCACCGCGGCCACCCGGTCCCGGTCGGCGGGCCAGGGCCGCGCCCGCGTCGGGATGTAGAACGGCACCGGATCCGGTCCGATCTGCGGATTGAAGGCATGGAAATCGGCATGTGGCGGGATGAAACCGTGGTGGACGGAGAGGACGGCACGTACCAGTCCGACCACGCCCGCCGCCGCGCCGAGATGACCGATCTGGCTCTTGACCGAGGCCAGGGCGGTACGGCCGGACTCCGCCACGCCGAACGCCTGGCGCAGCGCGCCGACCTCCACCGGATCGCCGAGCCGGGTGCCGGTGCCGTGCGCCTCGACATAGCCGAGGTCGGCGCCGCTCCGGCCCGCGCGCCGCAGGGCGGAGCGGATCACCTCCCGCTGGCCCTGGAGCGAAGGAGCGCTGTAACTGAGCTTGTCGGAGCCGTCGTTGTTCACGGCCGAGCCGGTGATCACCGAGTAGACGGTGTCGCCGTCGCGCCGGGCCCGCGCCAGAGGCTTGAGTACCACCACACCGACACCGCTGGCCCCGATCGTGCCGCTCGCGTCGTCGCTGAACGCCCGGCAGTGACCGTCCACGGAGAAGATGTGCTGAGGGCGGTAGCGGTATCCGTCGGTCAGCTCCATATCGACCAGTACACCGCCCGCCAGCATCACGTCGGCGTCGCCCTGGCGCAGCAGCGCGGCGGCGAGATGGACGGCGACCAGGGAACTGGCGCAGGCCGCCTGTGCGGTGAAGGCCGGGCCGGTCAGCCCGAGATGGTAGGCCGCCTTGGTCGCGAGGAAGTCCTTCTCGTGGTGGAGGGCCAGCCGGAAGCCGTCGGGCAGCCGCGCCGGATCCGCCTCGCGCAGCATGGCCTGGAAGTAGGTGCTCTCACCGGCTCCGGCGATGAGCCCGACGCGCGGTCGGGACGGATCGCCGATCCCGGCGTGCGCGAGCGCGTCGGAGCAGCTCATCAGCAGATGCCGCTGCTGCGGATCCATCAGCCGGGCCTCCTGGCGGCCGATGCCGAAGTGGTCCGGATCGAAGGCCAGCAGCCCGTCCATCTGGCTGCGCGCTCCGACGATGCCGTCAGGAGCGTCGAAGTGCTCGATACCGCGCTCGCCTGCCTTCACCATCTCCCAGAACGCGGACAGATCGGCGGCGCCGGGCAGCCGTACCGCCATGCCGATGACGGCGATCGGCTCC
>NZ_FMDK01001025.1 GCF_900091995.1 Streptomyces sp. MnatMP-M17 | reverse complement strand
CGACGAGATCTTTGTGGACGATCTGCATCAGCGCTATGAGACGGCCTGCGACCCGCGCCTCAACCGCAGCCAGTCCCTGGACCTGGCCTTCCTCGTCGCCGAGGTGATTCTGGCGCCTTCCGAACGGCGGGACGCCACACTGCACGGGAGCACGACATGATCGTACGCGCGGTGCGCGGCGCCATACAGCTCGAACGCGACGAGCCCGCCCACCTTCTCGAAAGCGTCGAGCAGTTGGTCGAGCAGGTGATGGAGGCCAACCAACTCCATGCGCGTGACCTGATCAGCATGATGTTCACCGCGACCCCCGACCTGCTGAGCGCGTTCCCGGCCGCCGCCGCCCGACGGCTCGGCCTGGTCGACGTACCCCTTATGTGTGCCCAGGAACTGGACATCGTCGGCGCATTGCCCCGGACCGTACGTCTGCTCGTCCACGCCGAGTCGGACAGGCCCCGGGCGGAGATCAGACACATCTATCTGGGCGGTGCCGCCGTGCTGCGCACAGACCTGGCGGGGCCCGCGAACGACAGTGACACGGCGCAACCGGACCCTATGCCGCAGTCGAAAGAAGGCGTAACCCCGTGATACGCACGATGGCAGTGGTCGGCACAGGCCTCATCGGCACATCGGTCGCACTCGCGGCCGGCCGCCACGGCGTGAAGGTCCACCTGATGGACCGTGACGAATCGGCCGTCCGGGCCGCCGTCGCGCTGGGCGCCGGAGCGTCGGGCGTTCCGGCCGGCCCGGTGGATTTGGCGGTGCTCGCCGTCCCTCCCAACGCGGTCGGCGCGGTGCTTGCCGAGCAACAGGCCCGGGGCTTGGCGCACAGTTACACCGATGTCGCGAGCGTGAAGCACACGGTCGACCGGCAGGTCCTGCACGAGGCCGCCGATCCGTCCTGCTTCGTCGGCGGTCACCCGCTCGCCGGCCGGGAGCGGTCCGGTCCGCTGGCAGCTCGTGCGAACCTGTTCGAGGACCGTTCCTGGGTCCTCACCCCGTCCAACGTGACTTCGCGGACCACCCTGAACCGCACCCTGGAGCTGATCGCCCTGTGCGGTGCGGTTCCGCTGATCATGGACAGCCGCGATCACGATGACGTAGTGGCTCTTGTCTCCCACGCCCCTCACGCGGTGGCAAGCCTGATGGCTGCCCGCCTCCGGCATGCTCCCAAGGAAGCAGCCCGGCTGGCGGGCCAGGGAGTACGCGATGTCACCCGGGTCGCCGCCGGTGACGCCCTGCTGTGGGCCGACATACTCGGCGCCAACGCTGCTCCCGTCGCCGCGGTGCTACGGGAACTGAGAGAGGATCTGTCCGTTCTGCTGGCCGCGCTGGACCGCCTTGCAGTGGCCCCGCCGGATGGTGACAGGCAGATCGCCAAGGAGATGGTGGATCTGCTGGACCAGGGCGTTGCCGGGCTCGCGGAGATACAGGGCAGGCACGACGGGGAATCACCCGCCCGTACACGCGTGTGGGTGACCCTCGACGGACGCCCGGGCGAGCTGGCACGGCTGCTCACTGCACTGACTGAGTTCGGTGTTCGCGCCGACGATGTGACGGTCCGCCCTCTCACCGATTCGGGCAAGCCGGGGCTGTCGGTGGAGTTCGCCGCCTCAGCGGCTGCCAACGAGACTCTGATCAGCGGTCTGGTGGCGAGCGGCTGGCATGCCGAAAGCGCCCGTCCCGCACGCCGTGCGCCCGGCAAAGCCGAGGCTCTGGCCTGAGTGCCGACTCAGTTGCCTCGCGGGGGCCCGCTCGGCCCGTACCTCCTGGCAGGGCCTGCCTGCCTCTCCGGCAGGCCCTGAGCCTCTCTGATACGGACGGAGACCGGAGATGTGCGGCCGGTTCCCCGGGAGTTAGGGCCTCTCGTTTGGATCTTGCTGGGCTCGCGTGCCCGCAGTGACATCAGCCGCTGC
>NZ_FMDK01001026.1 GCF_900091995.1 Streptomyces sp. MnatMP-M17 | reverse complement strand
CGTGCTGCGGCCCGCCACCGCCACCGCCTCCCCCGGGCGGCCGGCGCCGGCGCCGCGCGCCGAGACCGTACGGGCCATGCGCCGGGCCGTCGCGTTCATGGACGGGACCGTCTCCTACAGAGGTGGCTACGTCTGGAACTATCTGCCCGACCTCTCCGTCACCTGGGGCGAGATGGAGGCCAAGCGCACCATGTGCTGGGTCCAGCCGCCCGGCACGCCGTCCGTCGGGCACAGCATGCTCGACGCGTACCACGCCACCGGCGAGGAGGTCTGCTACCGGGCGGCCGAGCGCACCGGTCTCGCGCTCGTCGCGGCCCAGCTTCCCGTCGGCGGCTGGAACTACATCCATGACTTCGCCGGTGAGGAGTCCCTGCGCGACTGGTACGCGACGATCGGCGCCAACGGCTGGCGTCTTGAGGAGTTCCAGCACTACTACGGCAACGCCACCTTCGACGACGCGGGCACCTCGTCCGCCGCCCAGTTCATCCTGCGACTGTACGCGGAGCGCCGCGATCCGCGCTTCAAGCGCTCGCTCGACCGCGTCATCGGCTTTCTGCTCGCCTCGCAGTTCAAGGGCGGAGCCGCCGACGGCGGCTGGCCGCAGCGCTTCCCGGCGTTCCCGGGCTCGGTCAGCCGTACGCCCTGGCCCGAGAAGCGTCCGCCGTGGCTGCCGGCCGGCGTACGGCACGGCATGGAGGACGGCGAGTACACCCAGCACGTCACCTTCAACGACGACGTCCTCGGCGAGAACATCAAGTTCCTGCTGATGTGCGTGTCGACGCTCGGGCGCCGCGATCTGATCGGTCCCGTCGTCCGGGCGATGGAGTGTCTGCGCCGGATGCAGCAGCCGGGACCGCAGGCGGGCTGGGGCCTCCAGCATCTCTCCCGCGCCAAGGGCGGCCGGCCCGCCGGAGCGCCGGCGGGAGCCCGCTCGTACGAACCGCGCGCCCTCGCCACCCACACCACCCAGACCAATGTCCAGCAGCTCTTCCACTACTTCCGGCTGACCGGCGACCGCGCGTATCTGCGCCGGGTGCCCGAGGCCCTCGACTGGCTGGAGAGCTGTCGGCTGACGAGCGCTCAGGTAGCCGAGAACCCGCTGCTGACGGGCCGTACGCATCCGACCTTTGTCGAACTCGGCACGAACCGGGCACGGTTCGTCCATCGCTTCGGCTCCAACATCCGCAACGGCGCGTACTACAACGACTACGACCACAGGGACACGCTCAGCCACTACTCGGCGGGCCGCTCCGTCGACCTGGCCGGTCTGCGCGCGACGTACGAGGAGCTGGCCGCGCTGACTCCGGCCCAGGTCGCCGAGCTGCGCGCCCGGTCTCCGCTGTCGCCCGCCGACGCGCACGGCGGGCGCATCCCGCTGCCGCGCTACTTCTCGCCGCGCGATCTGCAACTGTCCGATCTGCTGCGGGACGCGCCTCTGCCTCTGCCGGTGGTGACGGACACGGAGGCGGCGGCGCTCGTGGCCGGGCTCGGGACGCGGGACCACTGGCTGACGCCCATGGACGCGGTCACCAATCCGTACGGAGGGCCGGGCTCGACCGAGCCGTACGACGGCAGGGCGTATATGAGCAAGCATGTCGGCGATACGCGCGACACCTCGCCGTACGGCCCCAAGGACCCGCCGCTGGAGCCGCCGTACCGGCCCGCCGAGCCGCCGCTGTGCATCAGCTCGGCCGCGTATGTGGCGAACATGGCCAAGCTGATCGGGTATGTGGCGGAGCCCGGACGCTGATGTGACGGCTTCTGCGCTGTCTCCGCCCGGCTACGCCGGGTCGTCGGCCAGTTCGGCGACTCCGGTGATCCGGTGCAGCGGGTACGTACGGACCTCGTCCGCGGTGTGGTCGTACGCCGTCACATAACCGCCCTCCACCCGCACCGGAGCGATGACGCGCTGGCTGGCCGCGCCGTCCGCGTTGACGTAGCCGATCCAGACCGCCGAGCCCGTCATGGCGGCGGCCTGGACGGTCGCGAGGGTCTCGGCCGAGGTCGTACGGGGCAGTTCGCCGTTCCCGGCGGCGGACGCGGCTGCGGCGGCGACCGCCGCGGCCGAGAGAGGCGCGGACGGCTCCGGCACCTGGACCGGCTTGCGGACGACCGTGGCCGCCAGGTCTCCGGCCTTGATCGCCCGTACGGCCGCGCCGAGCAGCGTCGCGTCCGGCACCGGCGGCCCGTCCGGGACCGGCGCGGGCGCGGCCCTGGGCGGAGGGCGGTGGG
>NZ_FMDK01001030.1 GCF_900091995.1 Streptomyces sp. MnatMP-M17 | reverse complement strand
CCCCGCCGCTGCCGCCACCGCGTCGGCGACCGGACCGATGTCCTCGTCCGTCAGGGACGACACGGTCAGCCGTACGCCCGGCGGCGCGGCCATCCGGAAGCGCGCTCCAGGTGCGACCGCCCAGCCCGCGTGCAGCAGCCGCGCCACCGCGCCGGTCTCGTCGGCCACCGGCACCCAGACATTCATCCCGCTGCGGCCGTGCGCCTCGACGCCCCGCTCCGCCAGCGCCGTGACCAGCGCGTCACGGCGCAGCCCGTACGACCTGGCCACCGCCCGCGCGTCCACGGCTCCCGAGGTCCAGAGCTGGACGACGGCCCGCTGGAGGAGCCGGCTCACCCAGCCGGGACCGAGCTGCTGACGGCCCAGCACCCGGTCCACGGTCTCCGCGTCGCCGGTCAGCACCGCGAGCCGCAGATCGGGTCCGTACGCCTTCGCGGTGGACCGTACGAGCACCCAGCTCTCCGTGGCTCCGGCGAGCGGATGCAGCGGTACGTCCACGATGCGATGGCCGTGGTCGTCCTCGATGAGCAGCACCTCGGGACGGGCCGCGAGCAGGGCGCGCAACTCCTCCGCGCGGGCCGCGCCCACCACGGCGCCCGTGGGATTCTGCGCACGGCCGGTGATGACGACCGCGCGCACCCCGGCCCGCAGCGCCCGGTCCAGCTCGGCGGGGAGCGGCCCGTCGTCGTCGAGTCCCACCGGTACGGGCCGCAGTCCGAGCGCGGGTACGAGATCCAGCAGACTGCCCCAGCCCGGATCCTCGACGGCGACCGCGTCACCGGGCCGGAGCCGGGCGGTCAGCACCCGCTCGATCGCGTCCAGCGAACCGGAGGTGACGGCGACGGGCCCGGCGGGCACTCCGTCGGCGTCGAGCTCCGCACGTGCCAGCCGCGCCAACTCCGCGTCCACGGGCGGCTGTCCGTACATCCCGGGCTCTCGCGCGTTATGGCGCGCGGCGGCGGCGAGAGCGTCGTCCAGCGCGGGCAGCAGAGCCGGATCGGGATTGCCCTCCGACACATCCCGTACGCCGGGAGGCGCGTCGACGCGGATCGAGCCACGGGCCGTACTGGCCGGACGCGGTCGCACCCGGCTGCCTCTGCGCCCGGCCGTCTCGATCACTCCGCGCTCGCGCAGAGTGCGGTAGGCCGCCGCGACGGTGTTCGGGTTGACGCCGAGCCGTGTCGCCAACTCCCGCATCGGAGGCAGCAGTTGGCCAGGCGCCAGCTCACCCGCACCGACCGCGCGCTCCACGCTCGCGGTAATCTCCGCCGCGCCCCGACCTGTAATCCGATACTCTCCTAGCACAAAGAACATTATGCACTAGTGCAATGGAGGACGCCATGCCGGAGACCGCGCCACCGAGCGCCACCGCCGCCTACCGGCCCACCGCACGGACGGTCCCCACCCGCGCCAGGGAGCGGGCGGCGTACGACCGTGAGCTGGTGCACGCCATCCTGGACGAGGCGTATATCTGCCATCTCGGTTTTGTGCGCGATGGAGCGCCCGTGGTTCTTCCGACGCTCTACGGCCGGGTGGGCGAGCGGCTGTACGTCCATGGCTCGACCGGCTCGCGCCCACTACGTATGGCGGGCGGGCCGCGATCGGCGGGCGAACAGGCCGGAGCAGCCTCCGACGGTACGGAGGCTCCCGGGCTGGCGGTCTGTCTGACGGTGACCCATGTCGACGGTCTGGTCCTGGCCCGCTCCGCCTTCCACCACTCGATCAACTACCGCTCCGTGGTGGTCCACGGCATCGCCCGCCAGGTGACCGACGCCGGGGAGCGGCGCACCGCCCTCGACGCGATCGTCGACCATGTGGTGCCCGGCCGCTCGTACGACTCGCGCCCGGCCAACGACCGTGAACTGGCCGCGACCGCCGTGATCCGCCTCGATCTGGACGAGGTCTCCGCCAAGGTCCGTACCGGCGGTCCCAACGACGACGCCGAGGATGTCGGACTGCCGCACTGGGCCGGCGTGGTGCCTCTGGCGCGCGGCTACGGCGCTCCGGTACCGGCCGACGATCTCGACCCGGCCGTCACTTTGCCCGACTATCTCTCGGTGCTCTGAGGCGCTCTCCCGCATGCACGGGGTGCTCTCCCGCACGCATGAGGCGCCCTCGCCACGCGACGGAGGCGCGGATCACGGGCAGGATCACGGACATGACTCCCATGAGATCCGCGCCTCCGCCGTCGCCCGGTGTCAGACCAGCGCCGCCGCGGCCCTGCGCCGGACCGCCGCACTCCTGGCCTCCGCCAGCGCGAGCCCGGCCACCGCCGCGAGCAGCAGGAGTGTGCCCACGACGGTGGCGACGGTCAGGCGCTCACCGAGCAGCGCGACCGCGATCACCGCCGCGCTCACCGGCTCCAGCAGCGTGATCACAGAGACGGTCGCGGCGCGCACCACCGCCGCGCCCGCGAAGTAGAGGGCGTAGGCGAGCGCCGTGGGCACGGCCGCGACGTACACGAACAGCCAGATCACGCGCGCCGGTTCCGCGGTGTGCGGCACCAGCCCTTCGCCCACGGCGAGCGGCAGCAGCAGGACCGCGCCGATGGCGAAGGCCCAGGCGGTGGTGGCCATGGGGTCGGCTCCGCCGCCGTCCCGTCCCAGCCTCCGGGTGAGCAGGGTGATCGCCGCGTATCCGGCCGCCGACAGGATCGCCAGCGCCACTCCGACGGGACGTACGGTGCCGCTTCCGCCACCGAGTACGAGCACTCCGAGACCGGCCAGCGCGCCGGTCACCGCGACCAGACCGCCGCCGCCCAGCCGCTCGCCCATCGTGAAGCGCGCGCCGAGCGCGATGAGGACAGGTCCCGCGCCGAGGGTGACCACCGTGCCGACCGCGAGCCCTGTCGCCTCGACGGCGGCGAAGTAGGCGCTCTGAAAGACGGTCAGACCGATGCCGGTGGCGACGGTACGGAACAGCCGCCGGCGCCGTGGCTCAGCGGCGCCGGGCATGGGCTCACGGCGCCGCCGCAGCGCGAGCGCGCCGAGCAGCAGGACGAGCCCGCCGGCACAGCGCCAGAAGGAGAGCGCGAGAGGACCGAGATCGCTGATCCGGTAGACCAGCGAGCCGGCGGCTCCCGCGGTCCCCCAGGCGATCCCGGCGATGATCAGAAGGAACAGGCCTTGCCCGACGGGCATACCGGACCCGACGGGCATACCGGAAGCGGGCGCGGAAGAAGAAGCGGAAGAAGGCATCGACACGTGACGTCTCCGTACAAAGAACGGGTGGATGGTCGCTCAGCTCCGTCACGCGGGCAGCGACGAACCGCACGGGAATCAGTGCTGTCCGAAGGACAGCCCGGCCCGAGCCCGGTCTTCGTCGGCGGATGGCCGCCCGCGCTATGCGGCGGGAGGCGGCAGTACGGTCGAATGCATGATCGGCAGCCTAGGGTGTGGTGCGCTCGGCGGACAACCGCGTCCCGCCCGTGGACAGTTCCGTCGCCGACCCGCCACCAGGTCCGCCCGCCACCGGCCCTGACGGCGGTGCCGACGCCGTCGGAGTCGTCGACTGCGCGATAAAGGCGCCGACGAGCACGACGGCTCCACCGACGATCTGCGGCGCCGAGAGATGCTCCCGCAGCAGCACCCAGGCCAGTACGGTCGCGACGACGGCCTCCAGACAGGCGACCACGCCCGCCACCTGCGGGGAGAGCTTGCGTACCGAGACGACACCGGTCACATAGGCGAGCACGGTCGCGATCAGGACGATCCAGCCCAGCAGCAGTCCTGCGGAGACCTCGTAGCCGCCCATGTCGGCGCTTCCGCCGAGCAGGGACCAGTCCATGCTCCAGGGACGGGCGACGACGGTCAGCACGCCCGCGCCGACGAGCAGCCCGTACGCGATCACGCCCAGCGGATCCGGCGCGTCCTCACCACCGGTGCCCTGGTCGGCCAGGATGAAGTAGAACGCCTGGCAGCAGGCGGCGCCGAGTCCGAGCAGGACTCCGACCGGATCGAAACTCAGCCCGGCCCAGACCTCGACCACACAGGCGAGTCCGCCCACCGCGAGCACCACGCCCACGGCGGCGGCGCGGGTGACATGCCGCCGCTGGACGAAACGTACCCAGAGCAGCACGAGCACCGGGCCGAAGTACTCGATCAGCAGCGCGACCCCGACGGGGATACGGGAGATCGACGCGAAGTAGAAGGCCTGTACGCCGGCCACCGCGAACAGGCCGAAGCCGGCGAGCAGCGCGGGCCTGCGCAGCAGCAGGGCACGGTGGCGCCAGGCCAGCGGCAGCATGACCACCGCGGCGCCGGTCACCCGTAGCCAGACCACATGGAGCGGATCGAGCCCCGCTTCGATGAGCGGCTTGGCCGCGACGCCTGAACCGCCGAACGCGAACGCCGACGCCAGGGCGATGCCCAGGCCGACGCTCCTCCCCTGAGACGCGTGCATGGCGACATCATGACAGGTGACGTCAGGAGTAACACCCTTGTGACACCTGTCGAGACACAGCGGCCGGAACAGCCACCACCGTCGCGCTCGGCGCTCAGCTCTCAGCGCCCGGTTCGCAGTACTCAGCACTCAGCTCTCAGCACTCAGCCCGGCCCCGCACTCTGCCCGTGCGCCCGGGACAGCCGCTCGGCCAGCGCCTCCGCGTCCACACCGGCCCGTACGAGCACATCGACCGCCCGGCACTCCCGGTCCGAGACGAGCGCGGCGAGCAGATCGAGCCCGCGGGCGCGCGGTTCGCCGTGCCGCGCGGCGCGTTCCAGCGCGCGCCGCATGGCGGTGACGGCCCCCGGCGACCAGCCGCTCATGGCACGCTCCCGCACCACGGGCACGGCGCCCGAGTCCTCCACCGTCCGCTGCCAGCGCAGTCCGTAGCCGATACTGCGCTGAACGAGATAGCCGAGCACCTTGACCACCTGGTCACCCGTCTGACCACCCGCATGGCCACCGCCGCCGAACGCCGACCGCACCTCCGGGTCCGTCTCCAGCAGCGAGTGCAGCAGATGGGCCGTGTCGATCTGCGCGTCACCGTCGCGCAGCGCCCTGCGGCGCGCGCCCGAGAGCACGGAGACCAGTTCCGTCGTGAGCCGGGCCTCGGCCGCGGCACGTCTCCGCTCGGCACCGGCACGCGCCGGCGCGTTGTCGGCTCGGGTCGGTGCGGTCTGTTCCGGCACCCGCGGAGGAGGGCTTTGCACCCTCCCACCCCATCAGTCCCGTCTGCGCCCGACATCCCCGCCGGGGAGCATTTCCGCGTCCCACCGAAGGTGGGCGCGTCCGGCCGGGTTCTCCTCCTTACGTAGGAGATCGCGGCCCTAATCCCTCAGGGACTCGCGCCGCCTTGCTTTCCGCGCATCAACGTCCGCACCGCCGTCCTCAGCCTGCCGTCCCCGCGCTGTCCCCCGCCTGCCGTCCCTCGCCCGTGCGCAACCGCCATGGAGCGCCCTCGCGTCCGACACGTACGGACGGCGCCATCACCCGCGGCGGCCGGGAGGAGAGTCTCGTTGTACTGGATGGTCGCCCTGCTCGCCGTGGACGGGCGGCAGTACGTCTACCGCGTGTACGCGCCGGCCGACGCGCTGCGCGGAGACATCTTCTGGGCGGCGTTCCACTGCCATGACGAGGGACCGTATCCACGGGCGTCGGACTGGTTCGACTCGGCGGTGTTCTGGCGGCTCGGCTCGGCCGACCGGGTCTGACGGCCGGCAACGGACACGCGCGCGGGCCCCGCGGCCGAAACCGCGGGGCCCGTGTCGTGCCGGCGGGACCGTACACCGGTCCTCGTCAGTCCTTGTCAGTCCTCGTCGGCGAGGATCAGATACAGCTTCTTACGGGACTCGTTGATGATCCCGAGGGCCTTCTGCCGCTGCTCGGGCGTACCGGTCTTCCAGACCTGTCCGAACGCTTCCATCAGCCCGAATCCGGCCTGCCGGATCTCGTTCACCGTGTCCCAGTCGAAGGTGCGCCCGGCCTCTTCCCACGGCGCGTCGGGCCCCGATTCGGCCTCGGTGCGCCCGGTCTCGGTGAGCGTGAACAGCTTCTTGCCGCCCTCGCTCCGGCTGATGATCAGCCCTTCGTCCTCCAGCAACTGGAGTGTCGGATACACCGAGCCGGGACTGGGCCGCCAGGCCCCGCCGCTGCGCTCGCCGATCTCCTGGATCATCTCGTACCCG
>NZ_FMDK01001031.1 GCF_900091995.1 Streptomyces sp. MnatMP-M17 | reverse complement strand
CCGGGGCCGGTCCCACCTGGCAGGATGGCACGGTGATTGATGCACGGCGGCTGCGGATACTGCGGGCCGTGGCGGACCACCGTACGGTTACCGCTGCGGCTGCCGCGCTGTATCTGACTCCCTCGGCCGTCTCCCAGCAGCTCGCCGTGCTGGAGCAGGAGACCGGGCACGCGCTGCTGACCCGCAGCGGCAGGGGCGTACGGCTGACGGCGGCCGGTGAGATTCTGCTCGGTCATGCGCACGCGGTGCTCGCTCAGCTCGAACGGGCCGAGGCGGAGCTGGCGGCGTACGCGGGCGGCTCGGCAGGTGAGGTGACGGTCGTGGCGTTCGCCACCGGTATCGCGGAGGTACTGGCTCCCGCCCTTCAGCTCCTGGCCGGACCGTATCCGGACATCCGGGTGCGCGTACGGGACGCCGAGGGCGACGAGAGCCTGCCCATGGTGCTGGACGGACAGGCGGATCTTGCGGTCGCGGTCGAGTACCGCGGCGCTCCGCGCGAGGACGATCTGCGGCTCTCCCGGGTGCCGCTGTATGCCGAGCCGTTCGACGCGGTCCTGCCCGCCGCGCACCCTCTCGCCCTGAGCGCCGAGGTCTCGCTCGCCTCGCTCGCCGACAGCGAGTGGATCGGTCCCTATCCCGGCAACCCTTGCCATGACGTCATACAGCTCGCCTGCGAACTGGCCGGCTTCGAGCCGCGTCTCGCGCACTCCTCGGACGACTTCCGCGCGGTCGTCGCGCTCGCCGGAGCGGGCGCCGGGGTGGCGCTGGTCCCGCGTTCGGCGCTGCGCGGGATGGAGCTGAAGGGCACGGTCGTACGTCCCGTGTCCGGCCCGGCCGCGACCCGCAGAGTCTTCGCAGCCGTACGCCGTGGCGCGGAGGACCATCCGCTGATCCGCCCGGTCCTGGACGCCCTGGCCCAGGCCGCAGCCGCCCTGCCCACCGGCTGACCGGCCCGTACAGGACCCACTGCCGTGACGGGAGTCTCACGACCTGCGCTCCGTCCTGCCCGGGAAGACACGGAAGGCCCCCTCCGCCTCCGCCCGTACGCCCCCGCCACGCGCACCCGCTCCTACGACAGCAGGCTCGGCGCCGCCCGGTCCAGGACCGACCCCACGCGCTCCCAGGTCTCCATGTCCCGCTCCACCGGCGGCAGTTCCTCGCCCTCGCCGGTCTGCCAGGACGCCGCGATCGCCACCGCGTCCTCACCCGTCGCCGCGCCCGCGGCCAGCGCCGCCGCTCCCAGGGCGACCAGTTCGCCGCTGGCCGGGACGATCAACTGGCGGCCGGAGAGCCTCCGTACCGTGTCCACCCACATACGGCCCTGCGCGCCGCCGCCGACCAGCCGCAGCGGACGTGCCGCGACCTCCGGATCGGCCGGATCGAGGCCACAGGCGCGCAGCACTTCGTCCAGCGCGCGCAGGACCGTCACGATCGCGCCCTCATAGGCGGCGCCCAGCAGCTGCTGCGGAGTGGTGTCATGGCGCAGCCCGGTGAGCAGCCCCGAGGCGGCGGGCAGATCGGGCGTGCGCTCGCCGTCCAGATACGGCAGCAGGACGGCCTCGCCGCCCGGCACCGCGTCCTCGCGGTCCAGCCTGAGCAGCGCCGCCACCTTGTCCACGGCGAGCGTGCAGTTGAGCGTGCAGGCCAGCGGCAGATACGTACCGTCCGCCGCGGCGAATCCCGCGAGCGCGGGCGAGTCGGGACGGGTACGGGTGGCGGCGAACACCGTGCCCGAGGTGCCGAGGCTCAGCACCGGATGATCCAGCAGCCCGCCGCCGCCGAAGCCCAGACCGATGGCCGCGCTCATGTTGTCGCCGGTGCCCGCCGCGACGGCGATGCCCGCGGG
>NZ_FMDK01001034.1 GCF_900091995.1 Streptomyces sp. MnatMP-M17 | reverse complement strand
TCACCAGCCCGAGCATCGGATTCGGGAAGCCGAAGACCGACGCCTGCTCGCTCTTCATGATGTTGCCGCAGGAGACCACGGGATTGAGACTGCATCCCGGCGTGAAGTTCGGGTCTTCGAGCAACTTGAACTTGTCCAGAGTGATGACCCATGCGGCCAGCAGTCCCGCACCACCGGTGATCACCAGCAACAGCGCGAACGCCCGGGTGCCGCCCCATACCTCGTCGGCACTGTCGGCCGTCTCCTCGACCGACGAGCCATGGCCACGGGCCAATACAGTCGTCATGATGCCCGCTCCGCCTCAGCCGCGCAGACTGCTGATCGGTACGAGACAGTGCGCGGCGCCCGCGAGCGTGTCCGCGTCTCCGACAAAGGCACGCAACCGCTCCTCGGTCATCGGCCTGCCCGGCGTACCGTCCGCCCAGGGACGAGTGGCGACCAGGAAATAGACCTGTCCGTGCTGCCGCGCGTCCCGCTCCCATTCCGGCGGGACAGGGCACTGCGCGTTCAGATACGGCATCGTCAGAACGGCCCGCCCGGCCTCCACCAACAGCTTGATCGAGACATGGGGCGCGTCCGCGACATCGACCAGATCGCCACCGGGATCCAGCCCGACCTCATGGAGAACCGCGCGCATCGCCTCTTCTCCGGCCTCAGGACCGCCACGGCCGTCACCGAGCGAATAGGCAAGCAGAAAAGGCGCGTTGCGCTCGCTGCTGGAGGGATCGCTGGTCCAGGGAATCACCGAGAGGGTGCCCAGAAGAGCCGCATATTGGGCGCGGCCCGACGCGGTATTGGCAGAGGTCATGTTCCGGCACAGTAGTGGCCCGTGGAGAAATTCCGTGAGTCCGCGTCACCCAAGTGGGCGAATACGGTGGCTTCTTCGGGCCATTACCTCATCAATTTCGTTCCTCAGTACGAGACTTATCGATATCTCCGGGCGGAGCCGGCCCGTACGGAGCCGGCCGGTCCGTGGCGGCCGTCCCTGCGGATGACAGCCTGTGTGCCTGCCCGGCCGGTTCCGTACGGGACGGGCCGGGCCCGTACGGAACCGGCCGGCCCGGCCCGTCCGTGAAGCCGCCGTTCATCAGCGGCCCACGGTCAGCGAACCGTGATCAGCCGCCCGCGATCGCCCGGATGCTCTCCTGCGCGGAGGCCACCAGGCCGAGCAGCGCCGTCGCGTTGCCCACGGCGGTACGCAGCCGCTCCAGGCGCCCGGCGACACGCTCCTGGTCCACCTCACCGGCCGCGAGCTCCTCCTCCAGCGCGTCCGCCGCCGCCCTGGCCTCCTGCCTCCGCTCGGCGGAGAGCTCCACGTCCGCCGCCGCGCCCGCGCCCGTACCCGTACCGCCTGTACCCGCGCCCGGAGCCGGCTCGCCCAGACGGCGCTTCAGCTCGGCGATCGTCTCCAGCGCCGCCCGTACGGCCTCGGCGCTCACGGTGGCCGCGTCCGCGCCTGTGTTGTGCGTGGTCGCCGTCGCTCCTCGGCCCGCCGCCAGGGCGCTGTTACGCACCTGCGCGTTCCCGCTCAGCACAATGCCTTCGTTCACCTGCGGGCCCTCGCCCATGGGACTCCCTCCCTTTCCGGCTGTCTCATCAGCCCGTCGCGCCGACCGCGCCGGCCGGGCC
>NZ_FMDK01001261.1 GCF_900091995.1 Streptomyces sp. MnatMP-M17 | reverse complement strand
CCCGCGGCGGGCGGCGCCCCCGGCCGCCGCCCGCTGGCCTCCGGGCCAGGCGAGCCAGCGGTGCGGGCGGCACAGCATCATCCGGTAGTCGACGGGACGGCCCTTTACGCCTCTGCGCCGCTCGACGAATCGGGTCGCGGGTTCGGTGCACGCGGTGATCTGGCGCAGTACGGGCATCGGCGGGTTCCCCTCCTCGGTGACCCGACGATCGTGTCCCGCGCCGGAGTTGCTGTCCGCTCCCCGGGCCCGCACCGCAGGTGACGCCCGTCTCACTGACACCCCGGCAGCGAGCGGGTCGCGGCCCCGCAGCGCAGACCGCCTACAGGGCGAGCAGGTCGCGCACGCCGGCCGGCAGAGCTGCGGCCTGGTCGGGACGGGTGAGGAAGTAGTCCCGGGCCCGGTCGGCCAGGCCGCGGTCCACCTGTACCGGATGCGGGCGGGCCGGCAGGCCGAGCGCCGTGCGGGCGTCGTCGTCCAGGTGCTCCGCGATCGGCCCATAGTCGACCTGGCCGGCCTGCTGCATCAGCTCGTCGAAGGACAGGCGGCGCTCCAGCGGGGCGGGCGTCGGCCCCAGGGGGCGCGGCGCGGGCTGGCCGGCCAGCCGCGAGGCGGGAACGTCCTGCTCAGTCATCTCGGTCTCCCTGCCGGGTCGGTTGGGGGCGGACGGCGCGGATGGCCTCGCCCTGGTGGCAATTCTTCACAGCGTTCTCGCAATCTACGTGCGGTGGTAGCGGGGGGACTCCCGTTCGTCGAGCAGCTGGATCAGCACGTGCGGCTTCCCGTCGACCACGACTCCCTCCTGCACGCCGACGACCGTCCAGTTCATCCCGCGCGGCATGAGGCGCTCGCGCTCCAGATTCCCGAACGCGGCGACCGCGGCGACCGGTGCGCCCCGGCGGGAGACCGTCTCGAACATCACCCCCGTCGACGCCCGGCCGCTGGGCCCGCCCTCGACCTTCCAGTAGGTGTCGGCGAAGCTCGCCGCCACCCGTGGGCAGTGGCTGACGGACATGTAGGAGTCGTCGCGATACCGGCCGCCCACCCGGAAGTTCTCCCGGGCCCACTCGGCGACCCGGCCGCTCTGCAGGACCTCCGCCGCAGGCGTGTAGCCGCGGTAGCCGATCTGCGCCTGCT
>NZ_FMDK01001037.1 GCF_900091995.1 Streptomyces sp. MnatMP-M17 | reverse complement strand
GCGGAATGCCGGCGGGCGCTGCGGGCGCTGCGACGGCCGCCGGGGAGCCGGCCGCGGGCACCGCGACGGCGCCACCGCCGACGATCAGCGCCAACGCGGTGAGCCATCGTGACCAGAGGCGTCTCGGCCTCTGTCCTGACAGTCGTGACGGTCCTGACATGGAGCATCCTTCCTGACCTTGCGGGGGGTGTGAGCAAGGCATGGGCGCGCGACATCGCGCTGCCGTGTCACTGAGGGAAGAACCTGCGCTCGGGTGATGTCCCGTCACCCGTGCAACAGCCGTACCGGTCTGGCGAAGTGGATTCGATGCGGCGTCAACGTAATTGCGAGAACTCGCTAAGGTTTTGCAGCCTGGCAACGGGATCTTAATTTGTCAAGGCAATGTCAAAATCCCGGAACCGGCTCCCCGGGCGCGCCTGACGGTCCGTCGGCACGGTTCGGGGCATCACGGTCCACACAGCGCAGAAGTCGCACACCCCCCACAGGCCGCGCATAGGCGCGCATGGACGCACACGGGCGCCAAGAGGCTGAACCACTCATCCTTTGGGAGGAAGCGCCCTATGTCCCGACAGCGCCTGTCGGCGGGGTACCGGCCGCTGCGCTTGGATGAGGCGAATGGACCACATCACCTTTCTTGTGGGCGTGGTGATCCTGACCGCCCTGGCGTTCGACTTCACCAACGGATTCCACGACACCGCGAACGCCATGGCGACCTCGATCGCCACCGGGGCGTTGCGTCCCAAGGTTGCGGTCCTCATCAGCGGCGTACTCAATCTCGTGGGCGCGTTCCTCTCCACCCAGGTCGCCAGAACGATCTCCGGTGGCATCGTGAACGACAGCCTGGTCACTCCGGGCATGGTCTTCGCCGGGCTGATCGGTGCGACCCTGTGGAATCTGCTGACCTGGCTGATGGGTCTGCCGTCCAGCTCCTCGCACGCCCTGTTCGGAGGGCTGATCGGTGCCGTATGGGTGGGCGCGGGCCGGCATGGTGTGCATTTCGATGTGGTGCTCGAGAAGATCATCCTTCCGGCCGTCGCGTCGCCGCTGGTCGCCGGTCTCGCCGCGCTGCTGGCGACCTATCTCGTCTACCGGATCACCGCCCGGGGCCGGGAGACCTCCGTCAACCGCGGATTCCGCCTCGGGCAGGTCGTCTCCGCCTCGCTGGTCTCCATCGCGCACGGCACCAACGACGCCCAGAAGACCATGGGCGTCATCACCCTCACGCTGATCTCCGCGGGCGCGCTCGCGCCGGGCTCGGGACCGCCACTGTGGGTCATCGCCTCGGCCGGCCTGGCGATCGCCCTCGGTACCTATCTCGGCGGCTGGCGGATCATCAGAACCATGGGCAGAGGTCTCACCGACATCCGCGCCCCGCAGGGCTTCACCGCCGAGTCCTCCGCCACGACCGTGATCCTGACCTCCGCTCACCTCGGCTTCGCCCTCTCCACCACCCAGGTCTGCTCCGGCGCCATCCTGGGCGCGGGGCTCGGCAGAAGGCTGGCGGAGGTGCGCTGGGGAATCGCGGGACGCATGGCCATCGGCTGGTGTGTCACGCTTCCCGCCGCCGCGGCCGTGGGCGCGCTCGCCGCCACCGTGGTCGTATACGGCGGCACCGTCGGCACGATCGTCGTCGCCCTGGCCGCCGCCGCCGTGGCGGCCTTCATCGTGATCGTCTCCCGCCGCAATCCGGTGCATTCGGGCAATGTCAACGACGAGAACACCGTCACGATCCGCTCCCGGGCCGCGAAGGCGAATGTCTGATGGAAGAGGACCGCATGGCCCCCGTCCGCATGGCGCCACAGATCCATTTGGCCCCGCAGAACCGTGCGGCGCTGGACTGGAGCGGGCTGGGTGAGGTGGCCCTCGTCAGCATCGGCGCCACCGTGGGAGTCGTCTTCGTCTTCGCGCTCGGTGTGCGCCTCCTCTCGCAGCGGGACGAGCCCGACGGCCGCCCGCGCCTCGCCGGAGGCCGCCGACGGCCTTCTCCGCTGGCGA
>NZ_FMDK01001040.1 GCF_900091995.1 Streptomyces sp. MnatMP-M17 | reverse complement strand
GATCCGATCGGCTGGTCCGACGGTCCGACGAGCCGGTCCGACGAGCCGGTCCGTGGTCAGGCGACGGACGCCGGTCCGCCGGCCGCGGAACCTCCGTCGGGCCCGCTGCCGGAGCCGAGATCGGGCAGGAATCCGGATTCGAGCACCTGCCGCACACCGGCCGCGACCGACGGATGAACCGGCAGCGTGAGATGGCCGAGACCGCTCACACGGATGTTCTGTGTGAGGAGATCAGGATGGTCGATGCGTGCCGTCTCCACCGGGTCCATGAGCTGGTCGAGATCGCTCCAGAAGCTTACGAAGCGGGTGCGGCAGCCGGGCGCGGGCAGCCTCAGCTCCTCGATCAGGGCGGATCCGGGCCGCATCTGCCGCACCACGGGATGGGCGTCCGCCAGCGGTACGGCGGTGGTGCCCTCGTGAGGCGTACCGAGCGTGACCAGGGTGCGTATCCGGGTGTCGCCGCCCAGACACTGCGCGTAATAGCGGGCGATCAGACCGCCCAGGCTGTGGCCCACCACATCGACCTGATGGTGGCCGGTCCGGGCGCAGATCTCCTCGATGTGCCGGCCGAGCAGCTCGGCGGCCGTACGGATGTCGAACGTCAACGGCGAGTAGTTGAGCGAGATGAGACGTGTCCAGCCGTGCCGGGAGAGGGAGCGGCGCAGCATCACGAAGACGGAGCGGTTGTCGACGAGGCCGTGGAGCAGTACGACGGGCGGCCGGGCGCGGCCCTCGGTGGGAAGCTGGGGCGTTTCGGGCGGCAGAGGCGCGGCGCGGCGCTCCTGGATGATTCCGGCCGGGTAGAGGACGAGATGGCCGGTGAGGATGGCCAGATCGATCGCGCTGGCGCGAAGCAGGGCGGCCGGTGGTGTCGTCACCTCGCGTACACGGCTCATCTGACGCAGCAGCGGAGGCAGGAGCGGCGAGAGCGGAAAGAACGGCAGAATTTGCATGGCCGACCTCCGAACGGCACCCGGGAGGCGGCTCTGACCCCCGTGTGCCCTCATGGGGCGCCGCTCACGCGGGTCGGATCGCGGCCGACGTGCCGGAGCCGACGCACCGGTGGCCCACCGCACCGCCCGACCGGCGGTCCGGTGGAACCGCGCCCGTGTGGCGGCTCCTCTGCGGCTCCCCTTGCGGCTGTCCCGACCCGGCCCTGGGGCCGAGTGGTACCGGAACACCGCAAAGCGAACATGTCCCAGGTGTGATTTCCCCCTCGCCGACCGCCGCGAAACAGCAGGGTGCGGGATGCTGTGGGTAACGTTCGTTCACTTCTCCGGGCCGGGCGGGCGCGGGGACCCGGGCCGGTCGACGGCGCGGTCGGTGTGCAGTCGGTATGTGGAGGCAGTGATGGGTGTGACCGGTCCGATCCGCGTGGTGGTGGCCAAGCCGGGTCTCGACGGCCACGATCGTGGGGCCAAGGTGATCGCGCGGGCGCTGCGCGACGCCGGTATGGAGGTCATCTACACGGGCCTCCACCAGACTCCCGAGCAGATCGTGGACACCGCGATCCAGGAGGACGCCGACGCGATCGGGCTGTCCATCCTCTCCGGTGCCCACAACACGCTCTTCGCGAAGGTGATCGAGCTGCTGAAGGAGCGGGACGCGGAGGACATCAAGGTCTTCGGCGGCGGCATCATCCCGGAGGCGGACATCGCGCCGCTGAAGGAGCTGGGCGTCGCCGAGATCTTCACTCCGGGCGCGACGACGACATCGATCGTCACCTGGGTCAACGACCATGTCCGCCAGCCGACAGGCGCATAACGGCTCGGGGC
>NZ_FMDK01001042.1 GCF_900091995.1 Streptomyces sp. MnatMP-M17 | reverse complement strand
CTCGCCGTCAGCGACGAGCCGGCCGTCATCGGACGCCACGGCGGCGTCCGCTGGTCCCTCGCCGAGGCCCGCGAGCTGGCCGGGCAGGCCGCCGCGACAAGCCCGGGGCTCGGCGACGAACTGCGCCGCCGCGAGGGCCACGTACCGCTGCTGCGGCTGCCTCTGCCCGCCGAGGGCACGGCGCCGGACGGATACGACACCGTCGTCATCCTGCCGCTGCGCGACGGCACCGCGGCCGATCTCGTGGAGCGGCTCCTCGCCGGGATCGACGACGCCCTGCTGCTGACTCTCTCCGGGCTCACCGAGATCGTCGTCGAGACACCGGACGGCGGTGAGCGGGTGCTGCGCCGCTCGCAGCACGGACCGTACGTCGACATCGAGGACGGCGGCATCGAGGACGGCGCTGTCCGTAACCGCTGGCGCGTCGTCAGCCACCACGGTCCCACCGCGCCCGGACTCCTCGAAGGGCGGCCTCTGGAGGAGCGGCTGCGCCCGCACTGGTCGGTCACCTGGGCCGTTCCCGTGGACGCCGAGGGCGCCCCCGGGCGGCCCCGTACCGCACCCGTGGTACACGCGCCGACCCCGACCGACGAGCCTCTCGGCGTGCCCGCCCTGCTGATCGCCTCGCTGCCGCTGGACACCACCCGGCGCCATCCCGCGCCCGGACCGCTCACCGACTTCATGGTGGAGAAGGCGGCCGACGCGTACGCCGAACTGCTCGGCGGCTGGGCGCCCGTCTCCACCGGGACCATCGACCTGGTGCCGGGACCGCTCGGCAAGGGCGAGCTGGACGGCCGGCTGCGGGCCGCGATCCTGGAACGGCTGCCCCGGGTCGCCTTCCTCGCGTCGGCAGCCTCGCAGGCCCCGGCGACCTCAGAAGCCCCGGCCGCGCCGGTCGAGGACAAGGAGCCGGTCGAGGACAAGGAAGCGCACGAAGCACCCACCGCCCTCCGGCCCTTCGAAGCCGAGGTTGTCGAAGGCGCCGGCGCCGACACCGTACGCGTACTCGCCGAAGTACTGCCCACCCTGCTGCCCGCCGGTCTCGAACGCCGCACCGAGCTGCGCACCCTGGGCGTCGGCCGGCTCCCGCTCGGCGAGGCCATCGAGCGGATCGCCGGTGTCGAGCGACCGCCCGCGTGGTGGTGGCGGCTGTACGAGTCGCTCGCGGGCGTCGATCCCGAGCGGCTCTCCGGACTGCCGGTGCCGCTGGCCAACGGCCGTACCACCATCGGCCCGCGCCAGGTCCTGCTGCCGCTGCCCGACGCCGAGGCCGCCGCGGACCTCGCCAGGCTGGGACTGAAGGTCGCGCATCCCGAGGCCGCCCATCCGCTGCTGGAGAAGCTGGGCGCACTGCCCGCCACTCCTCGCGCCGTGCTGACGACACCTCAGGTACGTGCCGCCGTGGCGGCGTCGCTGGACGCGGGCGAGATCTGGGACGAGGAGGCCGCCACTCCGGACGCCGAGGAACTGGCCGAGATCGTGCTCGGTCTCGTACGGGACGCGGGACTTGAGGCGGGCGACGAGCCGTGGCTCGGCGCGCTCGCCCTGACCGACGAGGACGGCGAACTGGCTCCCGCCGGTGAACTCGTCCTGCCCGGCAGCCCGTTCGCCGCCGTTCTACGCGAGGATGAACTCGCCTTCTGCGACGCCGAGTTGGCCGAGCGCTGGGGCGAACAGCCGCTCGCCGCCTGTGGCGTGCTGGCCAACTTCGCGCTCGTACGCGCCACGGACGTTGTCCTCGACCCCGACGAACTGGAGCCCCGCGACGGCGACTTCGCCGAGCCCGACGACGCGGGCCTGCTGGACGCGGTGGACGTCTGGTGCGAGGACGTCCTCGACCGGCTGCCCGAGACACCCGTGCCGCCGGTCGCCACGGAGATCGTGGCCGTACGGGACCTGGACCTGGTGGACGACGACGCCTGGCCGCGGGCGCTCGCCCTGCTGGCCCGGCCGCCGCTGCGGGACGCGCTGACGCAGTCCGTACGGATCCTGCTGCCCGACGGCACGACGGAGACCGTACGTTCGTACACCGCGTGGTGGCTGCGCGACCATCCCGTACTCGACGGCCGGCGCCCGGCCGGACTGCGCTCCGCGGGCGGCGATCCGCTGCTGGCCGGGCTGTACGACCCGGTGGACGCGACGGGCTTCGACGACGCGCAGGTGCTGCGGGCGCTGGGCGTACGGACCTCGGTCGCTGCGCTGCTGGACGAGCCCGGCGGCGCGGCGGAGCTGCTCGGCCGGCTCGCCGC
>NZ_FMDK01001043.1 GCF_900091995.1 Streptomyces sp. MnatMP-M17 | reverse complement strand
CGCTGAGTGCGGAGATCGCGCCCGGGGCGGGCGGAGGGGCCGGTGGCCGGAGCCGGCGGGCGTTGCCGAGGTCGGAGCTGAGATCGGGTTGGGAACTGTCATCACCTGGTGGGGCCATGCCACCTGCACGGTCGAGGACTCGGGCGTCCGGGTGCTGACGGACCCGCTCTTCGTGCGCAGGCTGGCACATCTGCGCCGCAGGCTCGGGCCCGTACCACCGCCGGAGGCGACGATCGCCGACGCCGTCCTGGTCTCCCATCTCCACTCCGACCATCTCCATCCACGCTCGCTGAGCCGGCTCACGCCCGGCACACAGCTGATCGTGCCGCGAGGTGCGGACCGGTCCGTTCCGGCGCTGAGACGGCTCGACGCCCGCAGAAATCCGGCCGGGTTGCGGATCACCGAGGTCGTCGCGGGCGACGAGGTGGAGATCGGGAAGCTGCGGGTACGGGCCGTGCCCGCGCGCCACGACGGCCGGCGGCTGCCGCTCGGACCGCACCGCTCCCCCGCGCTCGGCTATGTGATCAGCGGTGAGTCACGGACCTACTTCGCCGGTGACACCGGGCTCTTCGACGGGATGGCGGACGCCGTGGGCCCGGTCGATGTCGCCCTGCTGCCGGTCGGCGGCTGGGGCCCTCATCTCGGTCCTGACCATCTCGATCCAGGGCGCGCGGCACAGGCACTGGCCCAACTCGCGCCGCGCGCGGCCGTACCGGTGCATTTCGGTACGTACTGGCCGATCGGTCTGGACGGCGTACGGCCGCATGAGTTCTACGCGCCGGGCGACGAGTTCGTACGGAAGGCGGCCCGGCTCGCTCCCGAGGTGGCCGTGCATCTGCTGCGGCACGGCGAGAGCGCGCGCCCGGGAGTGGGTGTGTGATGGCCGGGTTCATATCCCGGCTCGCCGAGCTGCCGCCCGAGTCGACACAGCAGGCCGTCGGTTATCCGTCGGTCTTCCTGCTGGTGACGCTGGGCGCGCTGGTGCCGGTGGTGCCGACGGGCGCGGTGGTGAGTTCGGCGGCGGTGGTGGCGTTCCATCAGACCTCACCGCTCTCCATGGTCTATGTGTTCCTCGTCGCGGCCTTCGCGGCCTTTCTCGGCGATGTGGCGCTGTACTGGCTGGGAAAGCGCGGCGTCGGCTCGAAGAACGGCTCGCGCTGGCTGGCCGCGCTGCGCCGGCACGCGCCGCCCGACCGGCTGGAGCAGGCCCAGCTCAAGCTGCGGGAGCACGGAGTGACGGTGCTGGTGCTCTCCCGCCTGGTGCCCGCCGGGCGGGTTCCGGTGATGCTGGCCTGTCTGCTCGCGGAGTGGCCGCTGCGCCGGTTCGCCCGAGGCGACATACCGGCCTGTCTGGCCTGGGCGGCGACGTACCAGCTCATCGGGGTGCTCGGCGGTTCGCTCTTCGCCGAGCCCTGGCAGGGCGTGCTCGCCGCGGTAGTACTGACGGTGGTACTGAGCGGCGCTCCGGTGCTCTGGCGCAGAGTACGAGGCCCGGACGTACGAGGCACGGACCGGGCCGACGGAGCGGATGGTACGGGCGGCTCCGACCGGACGGGACGGCAGAGCGCGGCGGAACGGAAGTGCCCCGAGGGACGGCAGGGCCCGGAGGGACAGGAGACGTGAAGCGCGGCCGGAGGAGCCGGTCCGGTCCGCGCAGCGCATCGCCGTATCAGCGCGCCATGGCGTCGCCGCGTCAGCGCAGTTCGGCGAAGGCCGCCGCGAAGTCGGCAAGCGCCCGCTCGACATGCGGCAGTCCCAGTGGCTCCGCCGCCCCGAGGGACTCCAGACGGCGCTCCGGATCCGCTCCGAGCAGCGCCGCCGTCGACAGACGTACGCGCAACGCGCCCAGTTCGTCCCCGAACCGGTGGCCGCCCGGCACGGGAGTCCCGAGACGCCCGCTGAGATGGTTCTCCAGCTCCATGGAGTCGGTGACGCCACGCTCCGCCAGCCGCGCGCGGAGCGGCCCGAGGTCGGCGTAGAGATGACGGCCCGCCTCCGGCTGCCTGGCGAAGGCGCCGGAGGCGAGCACCGCGCGATGGGCGGCCACGGCGACCGTCCCGTACAGCTCGGCCGTGTCCCGTGTCCGCCGGATCACCGTCACCGGCTCGTCGAGCGCGAGCGCGGCGGCTCCGGCCACGGGCCCGGCGACCAGCGCGCCGAGCGCGGTGAGGATGTCGAGCGTCCTGGCCCGCAACGCGGCTCCCTCCTCGGTGGCGGGACAGCGGGCGACGGCCATCGGCCAGGCGGCCGGGAGGAGTGAGCCCGCTGTGTCATGGACGACGACAACCTCGTCGGGCCACATCTCGGCCGGGCTGAACAGCACGGTCTCATGCGGTCGGAAGAGGGTGTCGCGCCAGGTCTCGTCGCTGATGATGTGCAGCCCTTCCCCGACCGCCGCCTCGCATGCCTCATGGACCAGTTCGGGCGGCGCGACCGTGGCGGTGGGATCGTCGGCGGGACAGAGCAGCAGCACTCTGGGGATACCGCCCTCGGCGCGTAGTCTGCGGACCGTCTCCAGCAGGGCGTACGGATCGGGCACTCCGCCCGCCTCCGCCGAGGTCGGCACCTGGTAGGCGGGCCGGCCCAGCAGCCGCGCCTGCGGCGCCCACCAGGCGGGACAGGGCCGTGGCATCAGCACGTCTCCGTCGTACGCGGCGAGCAGTGCGAACAGCAGCGGCTGACCGCCGGGCGCCGCCACCACGCTGTCGGGACCGCCGTGCAGCCCGCGCCGCGACCAGTAGCCGCACGCCG
>NZ_FMDK01001045.1 GCF_900091995.1 Streptomyces sp. MnatMP-M17 | reverse complement strand
CCGGCTGGCGGCTCGCTCTCGCCGCCGATCTGCTGCGCGGTACGGACGCGACGGTCGAGTCGGTGGCCAGAAAGGTCGGCTACAGCGGCTCGTTCGCGCTGAGCGCCGCGTTCAAACGCGTACGGGGCGTCAGCCCGCAGGAATACCGCGCGGGCGCCGCGACAGGTGCGTAGGCCCTATGGACCTCGCGCCGCGGCGCCCGCGCGCCGTGTGTGGCCTCGATCGCCGGACGTGCCCGGCGCCGGCTCAGACGTTGAACGTCGCCGGGTCCGGGCCGAGGCGCCTGCCCTCGTCCAGCGCCGCGAACGCCGCCAGATCGTCCGCGTCCAGCTCGAAGCCGAAGACGTCGATGTTCTCCTGGATCCGCGACGGCGTCACGGACTTGGGGATCACCACATGCCCGAGCTGGAGGTGCCAGCGCAGCACCACCTGCGCCGGAGTCCGCTCGTGCTTGCGTGCGACCGCCACCACCGTCGGCACCTCCAGCAGTCCCTTGCCCTGGCCCAGCGGCGACCAGGCCTCGGTGGTGATGGAGTGCTCGGCGTGGAAGGCGCGGGACCCGGCCTGCGGAAGCTGCGGATGCAGCTCGATCTGGTTGACGGCCGGGACCACGGAGGTCTCGCCGATCAGCCGCTCCAGATGCGCGGGAAGGAAGTTCGAGACACCGATGGCCCTGGCGCGGCCGTCCGCGTGGATCTTCTCGAACGCCTTGTACGTGTCCACATAGGTGCCGGCGTCAGGCCTCGGCCAGTGGATGAGATACAGGTCGACATACTCCAGCCCGAGCTTCTCCAGCGAGGTGTCGAAGGCGCGCAGGGCCGACTCGTATCCCTGGTCGCTGTTCCACAGCTTGGTGGTGACGAACAGTTCCTCCCGGGCGATCCCGGAGGCGGCGATGGCCTGGCCCGTGCCCTCTTCGTTGCCGTAGATGGCGGCGGTGTCGATGCTCCGGTAGCCGGACTCCAGGGCGGTGGCGACCGCCTTCACCGCCTCGGCGTCCGGTACCTGCCAGACGCCGAAGCCGAGCTGGGGCATCTCGATGCCGTTGTTGAGGGTAAGCGTGGGGACCTTGCTCACGAGCGGTCGATCCTTACGTCGTCGGTGGCTTCTGCTCTGTTTCTTCGCTGCTCCAACGATCACAGCGACGGACGGATTCCCGCCCTCCTCAACGGTAGAGCGCGTCGACCTCGGCTTAACGGTAGAGCGCGTCGACCTCGGCGGCGTACGCGGTCTCGATCGCCTTGCGCTTGAGCTTCAGCGAGGGCGTGAGCAGCCCGTGCTCCTCGGTGAACGGATGCGCCAGGATCCGGAACGTACGGATCGACTCGGCCTGGGACACCGCCGTGTTCGCGGCCACCACCGCCCGTCTGATCTCCGTCTCCAGATCCGGGTCCCGGACCAGCTCGGCCGGTTTCAGCGGCGGTTTGCCCTGGACGGAGAGCCAGTGGTCCACGGCGTCCCGGTCCACGGTGACCAGCGCGGCGACATACGGACGGTCATTGCCGACCACGATGCACTGGGCCACCAGCGCATGGGCCCGTACGCGTTCCTCCAGAGCACCGGGCGACACGCTCTTGCCGCCCGAGGTCACCAGGATCTCCTTCTTCCGCCCGGTGATGGTGAGATAGCCGTCCTCGTCGAGCGAGCCCAGATCTCCGGTGGCGAGCCAGCCGTCCCGCAGCACGGCGTCGGTCGCCTTCGGGTCGTTGAGATAGCCGGAGAAGATCTGGCCGCCGCGCAGCCACACCTCGCCGTCCCTGGCGATACGCACCGAGGTGCCCGGGACCGGCTGTCCCACCGTGCCGTAACGCGTGCGCTCGGGCGGATTGGCCGTCGCCGCCGCGCTCGACTCCGTGAGTCCGTAGCCCTCGTAGACGGTGATGCCCGCGCCCGCGAAGAAGAGCCCGAGCCGCCGGTCCATCGCGGAACCGCCGGACATGGCATGCCGTACCCGGCCGCCCATCGCCTCGCGGACCTTGCCGTAGACGGCCTTGTCGAAGAACTGGTGCTGTACGCGCAGCGCGGCGGAGGGCCCCGGGCCGAAGCCGAAGGCCCGCCGCTCCACCGCCTCCGCGTAACGGACCGCCACATCCACGGCCTTGTCGAACGGGCCCGTCCTGCCCTCGGTCTCCGCCTTGCGGCGCGCCGCCGCGTAGACCTTCTCGAAGATGTACGGCACGGCCAGGATGAACGACGGCCGGAACGCGGCCAGATCGGGCAGCAGCGCGCTTGCCTGGAGCGCGGGCTGATGGCCCAGCTTCACCCGGCCGCGGATCGCCGCGATCTCGATCATCCGCCCGAAGACATGGGAGAGCGGGAGGAAGAGCAGCGTCGACGCCTCGTCCCCCGATCTGGTGTGGAAGACCGGCTCCCAGCGGCCGAGCACCGTGTCCGCCTCGAACATGAAGTTGGCGTGGGTGATCACACATCCCTTGGGCCGGCCGGTGGTGCCCGAGGTGTAGATCACCGTGGCCACGGAGTCAGGCGTCACCGCCCTGCGATGGCGGTGCACCATCTCGTCGTCGAGCCCGTCGCCCGCCGCGAACAGCTCCGCCACCGCGCCGGCGTCGAGCTGCCAGAGCCGTTGGAGCCGTGGCAGCCGGTCGATCACCGAACCGACGGTCATGGCGTGGTCCTCGTGCTCCACCACGCAGGCCGAGACCTCGGCGTCATGGAGCATCCAGTGGACCTGCTCGGCGGAGGAGGTGGGATAGACAGGTACGGGCTGGGCGCCGACGGACCAGAGCGCGAAGTCGAAGAGCGTCCACTCGTAGCGGGTACGGGACATGATCGCGACGCGGTCGCCGAACCGTACGCCGTGCGCGAGCAGCCCTTTGGCCAGCCGGAGCACCTCGTCACGGAACGCGGCGGAGGTGATGTCCCGCCAGCGGCCCTCCTCGTCCTTGCGGCCGAGCACGACATGACCGGGATCGTCGAGCGCGTGCTCGAAGACGGCGTCCGCGAGGCCACCGACGTGGGGGGCGGCCGGCAGAGGAGGGATGGTGAACTCGCGCAATGACTTGCTCCTTGTCACGCTCCGCGCAGCGCCGGAGCGGGGCCGACATCTGACCACGGAGTCGGCGGGAGTGGGCCGGGAGCGGGTGGAGTCTGCACCGAATCCGTACGTCACTGATACGTCACTGACACGGGTGAGCTCTGGCCGGGAAGCTTGGTCCGTACCTACGAGGCAGGACTTGCGGGGCCGGGCGGGCGCGTCAGGCGTCGGTGGACGACAGACGGTGCAGCCGGTCGCCGGCCGCCAGGATCGCCGTGGCCAGGGCGTCCGCCGCCTCCTGAGCCGCCGCGTGCCCGCGGCCTCGTCCGTGCAGCAGGACGAAGTCCACCTCGCCCAGTTCGGGCAGGCCGGCCCTGGCCGGTACGGACACCAGGCCCGGCGGGACCAGCCCGCGCGTATGGGCCATCACGCCGAGCCCGGCGCGGGCCGCCGCGATCAGCCCGCTCAGGCTCGCGCTCGTACACGCGGCGCGCCAGCTCCTGCCGTGCGCCTCCAGCGTCTCCAGTGCGCGGGCACGGGTGATGGCGGGCGGCGGGAAGAGGGCCGCCCGAGTGAAGCTGAGCGTCTGCGCCACGGCGAGAAAGGTGCGGAGCTGTCCTGGGTCGTACATACGGCCAGGTTATGGCCAGGTCATGTGGTTATCGCGAAGCCCGATGACAGTCAGTGCGGTATACGGGATTCCCGATCAAGGGCGACCGGCGGATGATGGGGAGGCACGACGCGTACCGACAGCCAGTAGTGGAGCACTTGCAGTAGTGGAGCACATCGACCGCCGCCGTACCCCACGCCCGCGCATACCGTCGTGGCTGCCCGTCGATCCTTTCATCCTGGCGCTTCTCGCGACCGTCGCGCTCGCGGCCGTACTGCCGGCCACCGGCCGGTCCGCCGAGGTCGCGGACGGCGCGTCGACCGGCGCGGTGGCGGTGCTGTTCTTCCTCTACGGAGCCCGGCTCTCCACCCGTGAGGTGGTCGAAGGACTGAGGCACTGGCGGCTCCATCTGACCGTCCTGGCCTGCACGTTCATGGTCTTTCCGCTGCTGGGCCTGGCGGCGGGAGGACTCGTCCCGTCCGTGCTGACTCCGCAGCTCTACAACGGTCTGCTCTTCCTCTGTCTGGTGCCGTCGACCATCCAGTCGTCCATCGCCTTCACCTCCATGGCGCGCGGCAATGTGCCCGCGGCGATCTGCGCCGGATCGTTCTCCAGCCTCGCGGGCATCGTGCTCACACCGGTGCTCGCGGCGCTGCTGATCGGCGGCGACACGGCCGGATTCTCGGCCGACTCGCTGGCCGGGATCGTGGTGCAGCTCCTGCTGCCCTTCCTGGCGGGCCAGGCGCTGCGCCGCTGGGTCGGCGGCTTTCTCGCCCGGCACCGGAAGCTGCTGGGCTTCGTCGACCGCGGTTCGATTCTGCTGGTCGTCTACACCGCGTTCGGCGAGGGCATGGTCGCGGGCATCTGGCACCGCGTGACCCCGGCCGCCCTGGCCGCGCTGCTGGCCGTCGAGGCGGTGCTGCTCGCGACGATGCTGACGCTGAGCTGGTACGGCGCGAAACGTCTGGGCTTCGGTCGGGCTGACCGGATCGCGATCCAGTTCGCGGGCTCGAAGAAGAGCCTGGCGGCGGGACTGCCCATGGCGAGCGTGCTGTTCGGGTCGGGAGCGAGCCTCGCGGTACTGCCGCTGATGCTGTTCCACCAGATGCAGCTGATGGTGTGCGCGGTCATCGCGAAGCGCCGCACGCCTCCCGGCGAGGGGCCGTCGGAGGGGTCGGTGCGGGTGCCGGTGCCGGTGCGGGTGCCGGAGCCTCCGGAGGCGCGTGTCCGGACCGCGCTCTGACCGGCGGCGCGCTTGGCCGCGAGTGCTGAACGCCGATGCAAGGCCACCGGGTCCGTGCGGGGCCGTTCCGTCCTCAATCGCCGGACGGGCTTGGTTTCGCCGCCCGGTTTCGGGGTGTGGGGCGCGGTGCGCGCTTGGCGGTGCGGTGCGCGCCTGCGGCGCGGGGTGTGGTGTGTGGGTGGTGCGGGTGCCGGGGCCTCCGGAGGTACATGTCCGGACGGCATGCTGTGTTTTCCCGGGGGACACCCCCG
>NZ_FMDK01001046.1 GCF_900091995.1 Streptomyces sp. MnatMP-M17 | reverse complement strand
CGCCGAGCCGGACCTCGGGCAGCAGCGCGCGGGCCGCGACGATCCGTGCCCGCAGCGCGCTCTCCTCGTCGGCCCAGCGCGCGGCGAAGGCGGCCGGATCGTCGTCGTACGCGAGCCGCCGCCGTACGACCTCCACCCGCCGCTCCGGCTCCCGCGAGGCCGCGACCTCCACGGTGAGCCCGAAGCGGTCGAGCAACTGAGGCCGCAGCTCGCCCTCTTCGGGATTCATCGTCCCGACGAGCAGAAAGCGCGCGGCATGCCGTACGGAGACGCCCTCGCGCTCCACGTACGAGGCGCCCATGGCGGCGGCGTCCAGCAGCAGATCGACCAGATGGTCGTGCAGCAGGTTGACCTCGTCGACATACAGCACGCCTCGGTGCGCGTCCGCGAGCAGTCCGGGCTCGAAGGCCTTCACGCCCTCCGAGAGCGCCCGTTCGATGTCCAGCGCGCCGACGAGCCGGTCCTCGGAGGCGCCGACGGGCAGTTCGACCATGCGCGGCGGCCTGGAGACACCTGGGCCGCTCCCGTGCGGCCCGTCCGGGCACTGCGGATCGGGCGCGGCGGGATCGCAGCCGAACCGGCATCCGGCGACCACCGCCAGCTCGGGCAGCAGAGCGGAAAGGGCCCGTACGGCCGTGGACTTCGCCGTGCCCTTCTCGCCGCGTACGAGGACTCCGCCGACCGCCGGACTGACCGCGTTGAGCAGCAGGCCCAGCCGCAGATCGTCCATCCCCACGATGGCGGTGAACGGATACGGGGTGCTCATATGGTGATCGCTCCTTCGAGTACGGCGTCGGTGGTCACGGTGCTCCCGGAGGAATGAAGGGCAGTCCGGCCGGCGCGCCGTCCTCGATCAGCCGCAGCAGCGCGTCCGTGTCCGCGTGCTCCTCGATGAGGTCACCGAGAAGGTCGAGCTGTTCCTCGCGCAGCGCGCCGAAGCTCGTGTCGGGCGAGGGAACGAAACGCCGGCCCGCCGCCCGTGCCACCTCCGTAAGGAAGCGCCGCCGGAACGCGTCGCTCTCCAGCGCTCCATGCCAGTGCGTGCCCTGGACCGCGCCCACCCGGCAGCCGTCCAGCGGCCGTCCGTCCGCGTCGGAGACAAAGGCGTCGCCGCCTCGTACCTCGGCGACACCGTGATGGATCTCGTACCCGTCCACCGCCTCGCCCAGGGCCGTCCCGGACGGTCTGGCCAAGGTCTTCTCACGGGCGAACCGCACCCGTACGGGCAGCAGTCCCAGCCCGGCCACGGCGCCCGCCCGTGACTCCACCTCGTCCTCGATGTGCTCGCCGAGGATCTGATAGCCGCCGCAGATCCCGAGCACGGGACGGCCCTCGGCGGCCCGGCGCGCGAGCGCGTCGGCGAGCCCACGCTCCCGCAGCCATGCCAGCGCCTTCACCGTGCCGCGCGTGCCGGGTACCACCACGAGATCGGCGTCGGCCAGCTCCTCGGGACGGTCCACGAACCGCACGACGACGCCCGGTTCGGCCGCGAGCGCGTCCACGTCGGTGAAGTTGGACATCAGCGGTACGGCGCAGACCGCGACCCGCAGCACCTCCTCGCCGTACGGGCGGGCCACCAGGGACTCGCGCACGGCGCCGCGCAGCGAGATACGCAGTCCGTCCTCCTCGTCGATGCCCAGCCCGTGCCGCCAGGGCAGCACTCCGAGCGTCGCCCGGCCGGTCAGGCCGCGCAGCATCTCAAGACCGGGCTCCAGCAAGGACACATCGCCGCGGAACTTGTTGACGAGATAGCCCGCGATCAGCTCCTGGTCCTGCGGGCTCAGCAGCGCCGTCGTACCGAAGAACGAGGCGAAGACTCCGCCGCGGTCGATGTCGCCGACCACCACCACCGGCAGCCGCGCGGCGCGTGCGATTCCCATGTTGACGATGTCGGTACGGCGCAGATTGATCTCGGCCGGGCTGCCCGCGCCCTCGCAGATCACGGCGTCATGGGTGGCGCGCAGCTCCTCCAGACACTCCAGGACCGGGCCGAGCAGAGCCTCCCGGCGTCCGCCGCGCAGCGCGCTCCCGGAGTTCCCGGAGTTCTCGGAGCTGCCGAAGAATCCCTTGGCGCTCAGCTCGCCCACCGGCCGTCCCATCAGCACCACCTGGCTGCTGCGGTCGCCGCCGGGCTTCAGCAGGACGGGATTCATCAGCGCGGTCGGCTCCACCCGGGCAGCCTGGGCCTGCATCGCCTGCGCCCGTCCGATCTCCGCGCCCTCGCGCGTCACGAACGAATTCAGCGACATGTTCTGCCCTTTGAAGGGCGCGACCTTCACTCCACGGCGTATCAGCCAACGGCAGATCCCGGCCGTGACGACGCTCTTGCCCGCGTCCGAGGTGGTCCCGGCCACCAGCAGGCCTCCGCCGCGCCCGCTCATTCGCGTCCCCTTCCGGTGTCCGCCGTACGACGGCGTATCGCGCCGTACGCGAACCGGCCGGCGACACAGACCGCGAGGGCGTATCCGCTCACCCGGCGCGACAGCCGTACGGCTCGCTCGATGTCCGCCGTCTCCACGAGCCGCCCTTCGCCGTTCAGTACGGGCCGGTGCTCGACCCGTCCGCCGTACGCGAGCGTCCCGCCGAGC
>NZ_FMDK01001224.1 GCF_900091995.1 Streptomyces sp. MnatMP-M17 | reverse complement strand
CCGGACCCGCTGATTAAGAGTCAGCTGCTCTAACCAACTGAGCTAGCGGCGCCTGCTGACCTGGAGAACTCTACCGGACCGGGAGAGGTACCCCGACCATTTGATGGCTGTTGCGGCCTGTCGGATTGTCTTTTCTTCCCCCTGATCCGTCAAAATGCGATTTGTCCAGACAGATGGGACACTGGCCCGCCGATCGCGTCGGAAAGATCTTGATGAGTGTGGAGGGGAACGCATGACCGTCCCGGTCTTCGAGGAGTACGAGCCGGCTCGCGACTGCGCCTGCGCCGGATGCGCGGAGCGACGGCGTGCTCTGGCCGGGGGCCTGCCGGTGCGGGCGGGCGGCCATCCGGCCGTACACGGCGCCCGGCGGGCACTGCTTCTGGCCACGGCGACGGGCGTCGCTCTCGGTACGACGGGGACGGTCGCGGGAATGGACACGGGAACGGCGTGGGCGGCCGGGCGGTCGGTGGACATGACACGGGACACGACGGCGCTCGCGGCATCGGCGGGCACGGGCGTACCTACGGGCGCAGGCGTACATATGGGCACGGGCGTGGCCGCCGGGCCGAGTCCCGCGACTCCGCAGGGCGGCAGCGCCCCGCTCTACGGGCGACCGCTGCCGGGCCCCGGATCGCACCGGTTCGCGACGGCGCTGCGCAGATCCACCCGGGCCGACATCATCAACCGCGCCAAGCGCTGGGCGTCCGCGAGAGTGCCGTACAGCCTGGAGAAATTCTGGTCGGACGGTTACCGCCAGGACTGCTCCGGCTTTGTCTCGATGGCCTGGAACCTCGCGGGGAACGAGTGGACGGGCACGCTGGCGCGGTACGGCGTGGAGATCGACCGGGAGGAACTCCAGCCCGGCGACATGCTCCTCTTCCACAATCCGGCCAGCCCGGTCAAGGGCTCGCACGTCACGATCTTCGGCGGCTGGACCGACTACACGCACTCCTCCTACCTGGCGTACGAGCAGGCCCAGCCGCACGCCCGTCGCCGGCCCACGCCGATGGCGTACTGGAGCAACTCCGGCCGCTACGTCCCGTACCGCTACCGAGGGCTGGCCGGGAGCGATGACGCCAAGGGACGACCGGGCGCGGGGACGGGGAAGGGGACGGGCGAGTCGGCGCTGTATCCGGGCGCGGGAGCGTTCGGGCCCGGCGCCAGCAACGCGTACGTCGGACAGCTCGGACGGATGCTGGTGCGGCGTGGCGGCGGACGTTTCTACGCCCATGGGCCGGGACCTCGGTGGAGCGAGGCCGACCGGCGCGCCACCCAGGCGTTCCAGCGCGCGCAGGGCTGGCGCGGCGCCGAGGCGGACGGGCGGCCGGGCCCGGGAACCTGGCGGTATCTGGTGAAGGGCCTCGGCAAGGACATCCCGGCGGCGGGCGCGGGCAAAAGCGGTGGCCGTCCTGGTGGTGACGGCCGTCCCGGCGGTGGCGCCGGTGGCGGAGGCGGTACGTCGGGGCGGGTGCCCGCGTATCCGGGCGCCCAGTACTTCCGGCCCGGCAGCAGCAGTACATATGTCGAGCTGCTCGGCAAGCAGCTCATCAGAAAGGGCTTCGGCAGGTACTACACCTCGGGCCCGGGACGGGTCTGGACCGAGGCGGACCGGCGCAATGTCGAGGCGTTCCAGCGCGCCCAGGGCTGGCGCGGTGCCCGAGCCGACGGATACCCCGGCCCGGGGACCTGGCAGCGACTCTTCGCATGACGGAGGCAAGGATGACGACGACGACCTCGCACCCGACCGACGAGGACCCGGCGCCCGCCGTGCCTCCGGCGGACGGCGGGCGCCCCCTGAACGTTCCGGATGTTCCGGACGCTCCCAACGCTCCGACGCCGGACGGGAGCGGCACATCCGTGTCCGTCGCGCCGCCGGCGCCGTCGGACGACGGGCCCTTCCCGGCGGCTCCGGCCGTCACACCCGGCAGCGGCGGGACAACGACTGTCCGCTCGGCGCGCTCGGTGTTCGGCGCCGAGATGTGGGTACCGACCGCGACGGTGAAGCAGCCGGAGCCGGACACCGCGTCGTCCGCGGACGACGCGGAGACGGTCGAGTATGCCGCCGTGGGCGATCCGGCACCGGATCCGGCGTCGGCGGGCGGTTCGGTGACCGCGCCTCTCGTCGCGCAGACCGCGCGGAGTTCGATCCGTACGGGAAGCACCCTGGAGACGGGCGCGGGCGACGGAGACGGCGACCCGAAGCCGTCCACGGATACGGACAGGGATACGGGTACGGAGCGGGGGCAGACGAAGGACACGGCACGGGCGGCCGGTCCTGGCGGTGCGGAGGCGGGCGAATCGTCCGTCGAGCCCGCGATCCGGAGACAGCCGGGACCGGCGGGCCGCCCAGGCGGTGGCGACCAGCCGGGACCGGCGG
>NZ_FMDK01001052.1 GCF_900091995.1 Streptomyces sp. MnatMP-M17 | reverse complement strand
GCCTGACCCGGTGAGGGCGGGCGTCATCACACAGACGGCCCTCCGCGCGGCTTCCTCGGAAGTCGCACGGAGGGCCGTTCTCCGTATGCGGCGGGCGTTGTGCGCGGCGGGCGTTACCGCCGTTCGCGCAGCGAGTGCAGATGCGCGGAGGACTTCTGGGCGAAGGCGATCGAGTCCACCGGCTGGTCGTGCTCGACCTGCCAGTGGTGGTCACGGCGGCCACCGCGGGTCTTGTTCACCGCCGATATGAAGCGCTGGTAGTCGATGTCACCGTCGCCGACGTCCACCATCCGGTAGCCGTCGCGGGCGGTGATGTCCTCGATGCCGTCCTTGACATGGAAGAGCGGATAGCGGTCGGGCTGCTTGAGCACATAGCGCAGCGGATCGAAGGGCGCGGGCTTGCCCTCCGGAGTCTTGCTGAAGCGGAACTGGCCCGCGAAGGCCCAGTAGATGTCCATCTCCAGATAGACCAGATCGGGATCGGTCTCGGCCAGCAGTACGTCGTAGAGACGGACATTGGGCTGGTCGGTGGCGAAGGAGAACTCCTCCGCGTGGTTGTGCTGGTAGAACTTCAGCCCGCGCCGCCTGGCCGCCGCGCCATAGGTGTTGAAGTCCTCGGCGGCCCGCTTCCAGGCGTCCACGGTGGAGCCGTAGCGGAACGGTCCCGAGGCTGTTCCCACATGTTCCAGACCGAGGGTCTGGGCGTCGTCCAGGACCTTTTCGAGGTTCTGGGCGAAGCTGTAGGCGTCCGGGTTGTTGTTGTCGTAGTAGTTGACATGGCTGCCGATGGGCTTGAGCCCATGGTTCCTGGCCAGCCGCTTGAGCTGAGGCAGTGTGATCTCTCCGGCGGAGCCCTGGGTGTATCCGGCGAACTCGATCTCGTCGTAGCCGAAGCGCTCCAGCTCGTCGAAGACCTTGGCGAAGCCGATCGTGGAGACCTTGTCGCGCAGCGAGTAGAGCTGGATCCCGAGGCGGCCCGGAGGCAGGACCGGCTGTCCCTTGCCGTGCCCGTGCCCATCGCCGTGGCCGTGTCCCTTGCCGTGCGCGGCGGCCGGGGTGGCCGCGGCGCCGAGGACCGCGGCGGCGGTGGCGCCGG
>NZ_FMDK01001053.1 GCF_900091995.1 Streptomyces sp. MnatMP-M17 | reverse complement strand
CGGCTGGCCGGGCAGTGTCGCGGCGTCGGCCGCGGCCCTGCCCGTGGCCGAGCTGCTCGCTCTGCCCGCCCGCAGTGATTCCGCGCTGCTGTGGGCGCTGGTGCTGCACCGGCTGCGGGCCGGCGACGAACTCGGCCAGGCGCTGGCCGACACCGTTCTCGACATCGCGGCCGCGGCGCCCGCGTCCCGGCTGAATCTGCTGCTCACCGACGGCGCCCGGATCGCGGCGACCACCTGGGGCGACACCCTCTGGTACCGCACCGGGCCCGGCGACCGCACGGTGGTGGCGTCGGAGCCCTACGACGACGATCCGCGCTGGCGCGCGGTCCCCGACCGCACTCTGCTGGTGGCGACCCGCGCCGATGTTCTGCTCACCCCCCTCAAGGAGCCACCCGCGTGAGCCCGTTCGAGCTGACCCGCACCCTGCCCGAGGACGCCACCGGCGCCGCGCTGCGCGCCGATGTGCTCCAAGGGCTGACCCGTACGCCCAATACCCTCAAGACGCTTCCGCCCAAGTGGTTCTACGACAGCCGGGGCAGCGAACTGTTCGAGGAGATCACCCGGCTGCCCGAGTACTACCCGACCCGGGCCGAGCGGGAGATCCTGCTCGCGCGCGGACCCGAGATCGCGGCGCGGACCGGCGCGCGCACCCTGGTCGAGCTGGGCTCGGGCTCCTCCGACAAGACACGTCATCTGCTCGACGAGCTGACCGAGCTCCAGCTCTATGTGCCGGTGGACGTGAGCGAGAGCGCGCTGACCGGAGCCGCCCGGTCGCTGCTCGCCGAGCGGCCCGGACTCCGGGTGCACGCGCTGATCGCCGACTTCACGGCCGGGCTGACGCTGCCCGCCACTCCCGGTCCACGGCTGGTCGCGTTCCTCGGCGGCACGATCGGCAATCTGCTGCCGGCCGAGCGCGCGGTGTTCCTGGCGTCGGTCCGCGCGCTGCTGGCGCCGGGCGACACGCTGCTGCTCGGCACGGATCTGGTCAAGGACGAGTCCGTACTGGTCAGGGCGTACGACGACGCCGCCGGAGTGACAGCCGCGTTCAACAAGAACGTCCTCTCCGTCATCGACCGGGAGCTGGGCGCGGACTTCGATCCACGCGACTTCGGCCATGTGGCGCTCTGGGACGCCGAGAACGAGTGGATCGAGATGCGGCTGCGGGCCCGCCGGGCCCTGACCGTGAAGATCCCCGAACTGGATCTGGTGGTGCACTTCGAGGCCGGTGAGGAGGTACGGACGGAGATCTCGGCGAAGTTCCGTCAGGACGGCGTACGGACGGAGCTGTCGGCCGCCGGCATGGAGCTGACTCGCTGGTGGACCGACGAGGCGCGACGGTTCGCGCTCTCGCTCGCCACGGCGGTCTGAGCGGCCCGGGACAGCGCGCGGCGGTCGGTGTGACGGCCGGCGGGAATCACCGGCAGGAGCGTGATCTCCGCCGTCAGCCCGCCGGCCGTCGCCACCCGCCACAGCGAGACCCCGAGCGAGTCCTTCCCGATGAAGGCCGGCGCACCGGACGGCTCGCCACCGGGACCGCGGTAGGTGAGCCGTACGGGTCGGACATCGGCGTCCGCGTCCAGCGCGGCCTGGAAGACGGCGGTGGTGAACCGGCCGTGCTCCTGGCCGCACCAGGTGCAGCCCTCGGGAAAGACGATCACCCGGGAGCCCTCGCGCATGGCCGTGGCCAGCGTCCGTACGGTGCCGGGCAGCGCCCGCAGCCGCTCGCGCTCCACGAAGACCGTGCCGCCCTGGGTCGCCATCGCGCCCAGGACCGGCCAGCCCCGTATCTCGCTCTTGGCCAGGTTCCGCCCGGGAAAGACGGCCGCGATCAGCGGGATGTCCAGCCAGGAGATGTGGTTGGAGACGACCAGGAATCCGTCGCCGCGCCGGGGCACCGGCCCGCCCACGACACGGACGCGCAGACCGAAGCTCCGGACCACCGACCGTGCCCAGAGCCTGGTCAGCCGGTCCCGGTGCGCTCCGGGCAGCAGCGAGACGAGCGGAGTGAGCAGCACTCCCGCGAGGACGAGAGGGATGCCCACGAGCAGCCGGGCGAGCCCGGTGGCGGTGCCGGCGGCCGGTCCGCTGTGGGTGACGCACTCCGGCGAGACGCAGGGCGCGGTGGGCAGCCAGACGCTCATGCCGACGGAACGAGAGAGAGGAAGTGCCGCAGATAGCGCGGGTTGGTGCGCTTCATCGACAGCAGGACATAGAGGTCGGCGCAGTCGAAGTCCGGGTCGTGCGCGGGCGCGCCGCAGACCCAGGCGCCGAGCCGCAGATAGCCGCGGAGCAGCGGCGGCAGGTCGGCGGC
>NZ_FMDK01001054.1 GCF_900091995.1 Streptomyces sp. MnatMP-M17 | reverse complement strand
TCCCAAGGTGGACGCGGCCTGGCATCTGCACGAGCTGACCCGCGATCTCGATCTCGCCGCCTTCGTGGTGTTCTCCTCAGTCGCCGCCACGTTCGGCAGCCCGGGACAGGCCAACTACGCGGCGGGCAACGCCTTCCTCGACGCACTGGCCGAGCACCGGCGATCAGCCGGTCTGCCCGGACTCGCCCTCGCCTGGGGCCCATGGACCCGGAGCGTCGGTATGACCGCGACGCTCACCGACATCGACGCCGAGCGCGTCGCGCGCTCCGGTATGCCACCGCTCTCCGTCGACCAGGGCGTGGCGCTGTTCGACGCGGCACTCGCCACCGGCGCGGCCACGGTGGCGCCCGTACGGCTCGATCTGGCGGTCCTGCGCGCCCAGGGCGATATCCCGCCGCTGCTGCGCGGTGTGATACGCGCACCTGCCCGGCGCGCCGCCGCCCAGGTCTCCGGCACCGCCGACGGTCTCGCCCGGCGTCTTGCCGGACTGAACGGCGCCGAGCGCCGCGAGATCCTGCTCGATCTCGTACGCGGTCAGGTCGCCCGGGTACTGGGCCACGCCGACGCGGCGGAGGTCGAAGCCGGCCGCCAGTTCCAGGACCTGGGCTTCGACTCGCTGACGGCGGTGGAGCTGCGTAACGGCCTCAACACCGAGACCGGGCTGCGGCTCCCGGCCACCATGGTCTTCGACTATCCGACGCCGAGCGCTCTCGCCGACCATATGCGCGACGAACTCCTCGGCGAGGCAGCCGACTTCACGGCCGACGCACGGGCGGTGCCGGGCCGCGCAGCCCTGCCTCCGGTGGCCGACGATCCCATCGCGATCGTCGGTATGGCCTGCCGTTATCCGGGCGGTGTGACCTCGCCGGAGGAGCTCTGGCGACTGGTCATGGAGGGCGGCGACGCCATCTCCGGCTTCCCGGTCAACCGGGGCTGGGACATCGACGGACTGTACGACGCGGACCCGGACCGTCCCGGCAGGACTTATGTCCGCGACGGTGGATTCCTGCACACGGCGGGCGAGTTCGACCCGGACTTCTTCGGAATGTCGCCGCGCGAGGCGATGGCGACGGACTCTCAGCAGCGGTTGCTGCTGGAGACCTCGTGGGAGGCCATCGAGCGGGCCGGTATCGACCCGCACTCGCTGC
>NZ_FMDK01001056.1 GCF_900091995.1 Streptomyces sp. MnatMP-M17 | reverse complement strand
CCCCCCCCCCCCCGCCGCAGCGCCGTGCCGCCGCGCGTCGCCGCCGCGCCGGCCTCCGGGTCCCGGCGCCGTGTGCGCGGTGGCACGATGTGCCACCTTCGACAAGCCTCTGACCTTCGCTTTGTGGACGATCGACGGTGAAACGGCACGAAGTACTGGGTTAGCGTCGGCCCGTCCCCGCGCTTCCTGCGTTCCTGCCCATACTCGACCGTGGAGTCCCTCGTGACCACTGCCGCTGCAGCCCCTCGTACCGGAGCGGTCCTCGCCGATCTGCTTCCCGCCACCCGCGCCCGGGACATCGCCCTGGTCCTCGGCGGTGCCGTGCTCACCGGCCTCGCGGCGCAGCTCTCCGTACCGGTCCCCGGCTCGCCGGTTCCCGTCACCGGTCAGACCTTCGCCGCGCTGCTCGTCGGCACCTCCCTGGGCGCCCGGCGCGGCTTTCTCTCCCTCGCCGTCTACGCGCTGGTCGGATCGGCTGGGATGCCGTGGTTCTCGGCCGGTTCCTCCGGTCCCGGCGGTGCCTCCTTCGGCTATGTCCTGGGCATGCTGCTCGCCGCCACGGCGGTGGGCGCGCTGGCCCGCCGTGGCGGCGACCGTTCCGTACTCCGCACGGCCGGGACGATGGTGGCGGGCTCCGTGATCATCTACGCGGTCGGCGTGCCCTACCTGGCCGTCTACGCCGGTATGTCACCCGGTGCCGCGATCTCGGCGGGCCTGGTGCCCTTCCTGCTCGGTGACGCGCTCAAGGCGGCGCTGGCGATGGGCGCGCTGCCGGCCGCCTGGAAGCTCATCGGCCGCCGGGACTGACGGCGTAGTCGTCCTTCGTCCAGGCGCGTTTCGTCCAGGCGCGCGGCACCGGCGCCGGGCCACGACCCCGCTGACCGCTACTCGGCGTTACGCATGCCACACTCGGACCATGCGCGTGTATCTCGGTTCCGACCATGCCGGCTTCGAACTCAAGAACCACCTCGTCGAGTGGCTCACCGCACACGGCTACGAGCCCGTCGACTGCGGACCGCACATCTATGACGCCGAGGACGACTACCCGCCGTTCTGCCTGCGCGCCGCGGAGCGCACGGCCGCGGACCCGGACAGCCTCGGCGTCGTCATCGGCGGTTCGGGCAACGGCGAGCAGATCGCCGCGAACAAGGTCAGGGGAGTACGGGCCGTACTCGCCTGGAGCGAGCAGACGGCGGCGCTCGGCCGCGAGCACAACAACGCGAATGTGATCTCCGTCGGCGGCCGTATGCACAGCCGCGACGAGGCGGTCTCGTTCATCGAGGTGTTCCTCAAGACCCCGTACTCGGGCGCGGAGCGGCACTCGCGCCGGATCGGGATGCTCACGGAGTACGAGGCGACCCACGAACTGCCGCCGATCCCGGCCCATCACCCGAAGCAGGACTGACCGAACCGCGTGCCGCCGGGCGGATTCCGGCGGCACCGCCATGCCGCGGGTCTGTACGGACCGGGCGCCGCGCAGGGCAGTCCCGTACGGACCGGCCCCGTACGGACCGGCCCCGTACAGAGCGGGCCGGCCGTCATGTCCACCAGGCCCCGTACCGATCAGGAGAAACCGTGCCCGAAGGGCATACGATCCACCGCCTCGCCGAGGACCATCTCGACCGTTTCGGAGGCGGGGCGGTACGGGTCACCAGCCCGCAGGGCAAGTTCTCCGACAGCGCGGCCCTGCTCGACGGCCGGGTCTTCGAGAGCGTGGACGCCCACGGCAAACATCTCTTCCTCGGCTTCGGCGAGGACACCGGCTGGGTCCATATCCATCTCGGGCTCTTCGGCAAGGTCGCCTTCGGCGACGCGCCCGCCCCGCCGCCCACGGACACCGTCCGGCTCCGGATCGCCTCCGGCACGGCGTACATGGATCTGCGCGGCCCCACCACCTGCGCCCTGATCACCGAGCCCGAGAAGCGGGCGATACACGACCGGCTGGGCCCGGATCCGCTGCGTCCCGCCGACGACGGCGAGAAGGCCTGGGCGCGCGTCTCCCGCTCCCGTACGACGGTCGCCGCCCTGCTCATGGACCAGAAGGTGATCGCGGGCGTCGGCAATGTCTACCGCGCGGAGGTCCTCTTCCGGCACGGCATCGACCCGTACCGCGCGGGCAAGGACCTCGTCCGCCGCGAATGGGACGCGATCTGGGCGGATCTGGTGGCCCTGATGCGCGAGGGCGTACGCAACAACCGCATCGACACCGTCCGTCCGGAACACACACCGGAGGCGATGAACCGCCCTCCACGCGTGGACGACCACGGCGGCGAGGTCTATGTCTACCGCCGCGCCCAACTCCCCTGCCACCTCTGCGCCACCGAAATCCGCACGGCGCCTCTCGCCGCCCGGAACCTCTTCTGGTGTCCCACCTGCCAGCGGAACTAGGGCCTGTGTGATGTCGTGATCAATCCTGCCGATCCGGGTCCGCCTGGGTGGCGGA
>NZ_FMDK01001057.1 GCF_900091995.1 Streptomyces sp. MnatMP-M17 | reverse complement strand
CCGACGACAACGCGGCGAGGCGCGGTGCCAGGGCACGCGAGCCCAGCAAGATCCAAACGAAAGGCCCTAGGCCTTTTGGGCCGGACAGGATCCAGGTCCTTTCGGTCGAAGGCCCCATGTACCGGACGCCCGTCGGGGTGCGTTCGAACGCGCGTCACACCGGGCGCTCCCGCCCGGTGTGACGCGCGTAGTTCGTTGCGATAGAACCGGTTTCCCACCTTTTTCCCGATGTCTCCTGGTGGCCTGGCCGTAACCAAGGGGCAACTTCCTGGCGAATCATCCCGCCAGGTAGTCGGTTGAATCCCACGTGTCACGAACGTCTCACTAGGTTGCACCTGCTGCTCCAAAGGCCGTAACCGCGGCCCGACTGGGACGAGTGGCAGGGGTGGGGACATGGGATCGCCCGATGAGACCGGGAGATTACGGAGCGCCGCCGGCGTGCGGTGTCAGACCGACATCGACGCCGACGGCCGCTACGGATGGCGCGTCGTCGCACAGAACGGGCGTGTGGTGGCCGTATCGGCAATCGCTTTCGCCACGTACGAGCGGTGCCGCGCCTCCTTCGAGGAGGTCTGCCGACAACACGCGGTCCTCACCGGAGGTGTCCAGCACACGCAGGAGAACAACGGCTGGATGTGGATCGTCAGGAACGAGGTCGGACAGCGCACCATTGTCTCCGCGCGCTCGTACGAGCGGTACTCGACCTGCCGGGCGGCCTACGCCCGCTTCCGCGATCTGCTGCGGGAGTTGGGCGAGAGCGGCGAATTCCCGTGGAGCGGCCGTTGAACCCGAAGTGCCGATCCGGCGGAGCTGAAGCGGTGATCCGGTCCTCATGCGCACAGGAGTCTGGCGCCGCGCACCGTTCTCCGCACGCCACTTGCACACGTTCGTAACCGGAAGTTGCCTCTAGGGCGCCCCTCGTTCAGGGGAAGGTGCCCACGTGTCAACCGCGCCCCGTGAGCGTCTTGGTTGTGCTGAGACGAACAAGGGAGCGAACTGTGGCCGCCGGGGTGACCGGTGGGCCTTTCGACGGTGATTCCGGCGAGATGCCGGCCGTCGACAGTTCACGCGTGCTGTACGCCGACCCCGGGCTGCCCGACCGGATCTTCCGCGGGGTGGCCCGAGGCGGCGGCGGCCTGGTCCTCGTCGTCATGCTGCTGGTCGGCGGCTTTCTGCTGTACCGCGCGTGGCCGGCGCTCGACCGGGCCGGCTGGTCCTTCCTGACCACCGAGTCCTGGGAGCCGGACGCGGGCAATTTCGGTATCGCGGCCGTCATGGTCGGTACGGTGCTGATCGCCCTGGTGGCGATCCTGGTGGCGGTGCCGCTCGCGGTCGGCGCGGCGCTCTACATCTCCGAGTACGCGCGGCCCGGTATCCGCTCCACACTGATCAGCATCGTGGACCTGATGGCGGCCGTGCCCAGCGTGGTCTACGGACTCTGGGGGCTCTTCTTCTTCGAGGGCGCCATCCTGCCCACCGCCCGCTGGATCGCCACCTATCTGGGCTGGTTCCCGCCGCTCGGTGTGGTCGGCATCGACCCGAACGATCCGCTCTCCACCGCGACCGTCTACACCTCCTCGACGCTGATCGCGGGCATCGTGGTGGGCTTCATGGTCGCGCCCGTCATCTGCTCGGTGATGCGTGAGGTGTTCACCCAGGCTCCGGCCGGCGAGCGCGAGGGCGCCTATGCCCTCGGTGCCACCCGCTGGGGAATGATCCGCAGCGTCGTCCTCCCGTTCGGCAAGGGCGGCATGATCGGCGGCACCATGCTCGGCCTCGGCCGGGCCCTGGGCGAGACCATCGCCGTCTATCTGATCATCTCGCCGGTCTTTGTGGTCCAGTGGCACATCGTCCAGAGCGGTACCAGCTCGGTCTCCTCGCTGATCGCGCTGCGGTACGGAGAGGCCAGTCCCTTCGCCATGTCCGCGCTGATGGCGGCGGGCCTCGCGCTCTTCGTGATGACCCTGATCGTCAACTTCGCCGCCTCCTCGATCGTCGCCCGCAGCCGCTCCGGCGCGGCGAGCGACGCGTAGCGCCGTGACCGGGCCGGTTCACCGA
>NZ_FMDK01001076.1 GCF_900091995.1 Streptomyces sp. MnatMP-M17 | reverse complement strand
ACGACAACCCACCATCAGCCACACCCGGTCCTCCCGGACCGCCTCACATTCTTAGGGAGCACCACCATGGCAACGCCTCTGACCGCCGCGAAACTCCTCAAGGCTCTCCGCGACGAGGGCCTGAAAGTTGTCGAGCACCGGAGCTGGCGTACGCACAACCGCAATCACAAGGGCCCGTGGGGACCGCTGCACGGAGTGATGATCCATCACACCGTCACCTCGGGCACGGAGAGTTCGGTCGAGCTCTGCTACAACGGCCACTCGACGCTGCCGGGCCCGCTCTGCCACGGAGTGATCGCCAAGGACGGTTCGGTCCATCTCGTCGGCAACGGACGGGCCAACCACGCCGGGCTCGGCGACGACGAGGTCCTGCGTGCGGTGATCAACGAGTCGGCGCTGCCCGCCGACAACGAGGCCAACACCGACGGCAATCAGTACTTCTACGGTTTCGAGTGCGTCAACCTCGGCGACGGCAAGGACCCTTGGCCGGCCGCCCAGTTGGAGGCGATCGAGAAGGCCGCGGCGGCCATATGCCGTGCGCACGGCTGGAGTCACCGCTCCGTCATAGGACACTTGGAGTGGCAGCCCGGGAAGGTGGATCCGCGCGGTTTCACCATGGAATCGATGCGCGAACGCATCAAGGACCGGCTCACCGCCGCCCCCACCACTCCTGCCGAGCCGCCGAAGCCGAAGCCCCCGGCGTCCTACGAACCGTTCCCCGGAGCGGCCTTCTTCGCGGTCGGCCGGCGCAGCGCGATCATCACGGCGATGGGCAAACGGCTGGTGGCGGAGGGCTGTGGACGGTACGAGGTCGGGCCAGGACCGGCGTGGTCGGACGCCGACCGGACGTCGTACGCCGCCTGGCAGCGCAAGCTCGGCTATACGGGCAGCGCCGCCGACGGCACGCCCGGCAAAACGAGCTGGGACAAGCTGAAGGTGCCCAACGTCTGATCCATCGGCCCACCGCCCGGACACGATCCGCCGCGCCCTGCCCGTCAATCCCGGGACAATGTGCGGCGGATCCGTCTTTCCGCGGGCCGCTCAAGCCGACGGGATACGGGTGAACCGGCCCGCGATACGGAGGTCCGCCTCGATCGCCTCGGCCGTGCAACGCAGTTCGGGCAGCACCTCCCTCAGACAGCGCTCGACGCTACGGCGACTGCTGTGCATGGCGACATTGACCGCGGCCACCGCACGTCCCGTACGGTCGCGCACCGGTACGGCGAGGGAGCGCAGCCCTTCCTCCAACTCCTCGTCGACCAGGGCGTATCCCTCCCGTTCCACCCGCTCCAGCAGCGTGGCGAGCTCCGCCGGGCCGGTGACCGTACGCGGAGTCAGGGCCCTTGGCTCGGTGCGGGCGAGCCGGGCGACGCGCTCCGCCGGTGCCAGATCGGCCAGCAGCACCCGGCCCATCGAGGCGGCGTAGGCCGGAAAGCGGGTGCCCAGTGTGATGTTGACGCTCATGACACGGCCGGTGGCTACGCGCGCCGTGTACTGGATCTCGTCGCCGGTGAGCACCGCCAGCGACGCGGAGTCGTGCACCTTCTTGACGAGCGTGACCAGATGCGGTGTGGCGATGTCGGACAGTGTGGTGCGGGAGAGCGGTGGATAGCCGAGTGCCAGCACGCGCGGAGTGAGCCGGAAGATCCGATCTCGCGCGCTGACATAGCCGAGATGTTCGAAGGTGATCAGGGCGCGCCGGGCGGTCGCCCTGGCGAGCCCGGTGGCCTCGGCGACGGCGGAGAGCGTCAGCTCCGCCCGGCCCTCGCCGAAGGCGGTCAGTACGGTGAGGCCCCGGGCCAGGGACTCCAGGAACTCAGCGCCGAGCTGCTGCTTGGAGGCGGTGGTCCAGTCGGCGAGCCCGGCCGGAGCAGCCGCCGGAGCCGTGCGGGCCTCGCGCAGCGCCCGTTCCATAGCGGCCACGGCCTCGCGTACCCGGGGCAGCAGCGCCCGGCGCAGCGAGTCGACGCTGTGCCGGCTGGTGTGGCTGACCGCGCTGACGGCGCACAGGACGGAGCCGTCCGGTCCGTGCACGGGCACGGCGAGCGCGATCAGTCCCGGCTCGATGAGCTGGTCGTCCAGCGCCCAGCCCTGCTCGGCCGCCCGTACCGTACGCGCTTCGAAGCCGGCCTCGCCGTCGTCGGACTCGCCGTCGTCAGGACCGTCGCCGTCAGAACCACCGTCAGGACCGCCGCCATCGGAACCTCGCGGCGGCACGGCGGGAAATCCGCGGTCCTCGGGATCGGCCGGCCGCCG
>NZ_FMDK01001058.1 GCF_900091995.1 Streptomyces sp. MnatMP-M17 | reverse complement strand
CGCTCCGCCGACTCCGCCGCCGCCACCGCCGGCGGCCCGCCCCGCACCACCCAGCCCGTCTCGCCGTCCAGCACCGCGTCCGGCGCGCCTCCCGAGTCGCCCGCGACCACCGGCAGCCCCGTGGCCGAGGCCTCCAGATAGACGATGCCGAGGCCCTCGACGTCCAGCCCGCCGCGCCGCGTACGGCAGGGCATCGCGAAGACATCGCCCGCGCCGAAGTGGGCGGGCAGTTCGGCCCAGGGAACGGCGCCGGTGAAGCGTACGGAACCGGCGACCCCGGTCCGGTCCGCCAGCTTGCGCAGCTCGCCCTCGTACGGTCCGCCGCCCACGATCAGCAGCACCGCGTCCGGCACCCGCGCCAGGATCGCGGGCAGCGCGAGGATCAGCGTGTCCTGGCCCTTGCGCGACACGAGCCGCGAGACACAGACGACGACGGGCCGGTCCGTGAGCCCGAGCCGCTCGCGCACGGCCGCGCCGCCCGAGCCCGGGTGGAAGGTCTTCTCGTCCACGCCCGGCGGCAGCCGCACCATGCGCGCCGCGGCCTCGGGAGTGAGCGCGCCGGCGATACGGGAGCGGGTGTACTCACCGAGATAGGTGATCGTGTCCGTGGACTCGCCGATCCGCCGCAGAAGCCGCCGTGAGGCGGGAAGCTGCGCCCAGCCGGCCTCGTGGCCGTGCGTGGTGGCCACCAGCCGCCGCGCACCGGCCTTCCGCAGCGCCGGGGCCATCAGCCCGAGCGGCGCCGCCGCGCCGAACCACACCGACTCACAGCCGTGTTCACGCAGCAGCCCGACCGCTCTGCGCGTGACGCGCGGAGTCGGCAGCAGCATCGTCGTACGGTCCCGTACGACGGTGAACGGCTGCTCGGCGTCGAAGGCGGCGGTCGCCTCCGCGCCCTCCTTGCCGCGCTTCCAGGTCGAGGCGTAGACCACGAGCCGCTCGGGATCCAGCCGCAGCGCCATGTTGTGCAGGAACGCCTGGATGCCGCCCGGCCTGGGCGGGAAGTCGTTGGTCACGATCAGTGTCTTGTGCATCGCCGCCGACAGTACCCAACGGCCCTGCCTGATGGCTCGGGCGCGGTCCCGCCCGGCATCATGACTCCCGCGATCAGGAACGAAGCGCACGAAGCACATGAAGCGGACGAGGTGGTCATGGCGGGCACGCACGGCACACGGCTCCCGGTCGCGGTGTGGATCCTCACCAGGGCTGTTCTGCTGCTCTGTGTCTTCAAGGTCGTCTCCGTGCCGGGGCCCGACGTCACCGGCGATGTCTCGGTGATCTACCAGGGCTGGTACGAGGTGCTGAGGACCGGCACCTATCCGCTGGACGATGTGACCTGGCAGTATCCGCCCGCCGCGGCCCTGCCGATCCTGGCGCCCGCCGTCCTGCCGTTCCTCGGCTATGCCGCCGCCTTCTTCGTGCTGGCGCTCCTCTGTGACGCGGTGGCCTTCGCGCTGCTGCTGCGGGCCGCCCGGGGCACGGGCCGGTCGTACCGGGGCGCGTGGATCTGGATCGCGGGAGTGCCGCTGCTGGGGCCGACCTCGTACGCGCGGTACGACCTGATGGTGACGGCGGTGGCGGTCGCCGCGCTGCTCGCGGGAGTGCGCAGACCTCGGCTGATGGGCGCGCTCGCCGGATTCGGCGCGCTGCTGAAGGTCTGGCCGGTGCTGCTGCTGGTGGGCACACCGCGCGGCCGGGCCACGCGCAGGACATGGACCGCCGCGGCCGTCACGGCGGTCGCGCTGACCGTGGTCTGCTGTGTCGCGATGCCCGGCGCGCTGGCCTTTCTCACCTTCCAGCGCGACCGAGGCACCGAGATCGAGTCGCTGGGCGCCCTGGTCTTCCAGGTGGCGCGGCACTTCGGCTGGAGCGGCGGAGCGCTGCTCAACTACGGCTCCGTGGAGTTCGTCGGACCGTATGTCCCGCTGGTCAGCACGGCCGCGCTGGGCCTGACCGCCCTGGCCGTCGGCTGGCTGCTCGTATGGCGGCTCAAGGCGCGCGAGTTCGGCGCGAGCACTCCGTACGACGCGGCCTTCGCGGCGGTGCTGCTGTTCACCACCACGAGCCGGGTGATCAGCCCGCAGTACATGCTCTGGCTGGTCGGTCTGGCCGCCGCCTGTCTGACGCTGCGGAGCAGCCGGATGGCGCTCCCGGCGTGGCTGGTGCTGGCCGCGACGGCGGTCACCCTGCTGGAGTTCCCGGTCCTGTTCTCGCATGTGGTGGGAGGCGATCCGCTCGGCGTCGCGCTGCTCTTCGTACGCAACGGTCTGCTGGTCGCCGCGACTCTCACCGCGTGCCTCCGGCTCTGGCGGGCGACGGTCCCGCGCTCGCGCGAGCGGGCGGCGGAGCGCGCGGAGCCGGCCGGGGTCAGCCCAGCC
>NZ_FMDK01001059.1 GCF_900091995.1 Streptomyces sp. MnatMP-M17 | reverse complement strand
CCATAGCGGCCGGCCACGGCCGGCCGTTGCGGCCGGTTGCCATGGCCCAGGCCGTGGCCGGCCCTCACGGCTTGGTGTTCTGCTGCTCGATCTCCCGCTCCAGCTCCTCGGGCTCCCGCCCGGGCGTCGGAATGTCGAAGAGCGTGATCGCGGCGCGGAAGACCACGTAGTACACCACCGCGAAGCAGAGCCCGATCGGAATGATCAGCCAGGGCTTGGTGTCGAGGTGCCAGTTCACGACATAGTCGATCAGGCCGGCCGAGAAGCTGAAGCCCGCGTGCACGCCCAGCCCCCAGGTGATCGCCATCGACGCGCCCGTCAGCAGCGCGTGCGCTCCGTACAGCAGCGGCGCCGCGAACATGAAGGAGAACTCCAGAGGCTCGGTCACTCCCGTGACGAACGAGGTCAGCGCCACGGAGAACATCAGCCCGCCGACGCGCTTGCGGTGCTCGGGGCGCGCGCAGTGCGCGATGGCGAGCGCGGCGGCCGGCAGCCCGAACATCATGACCGGGAAGAATCCCGACATGAACTGGCCCGCCGTCGGATCTCCGGCGAAGAACCGCGTCAGATCACCCATGACGACGGTGCCGTCCGGCTTGGTGTACGTACCGGCCTGGAACCAGAAGAAAGTGTTCAGGAACTGATGCAGGCCGATCGGAATGAGCAGCCGGTTGGCGAGCCCGAAGATGCCCGCTCCCCATGCGCCCAGATCGATGAGCCGCTTGGCGAACGCGGTCAGCCCGTCCCCGACCGGCTCCCACAGCAGCCCGAAGGCCACGCCGAGCAGTGTGCAGAGGAAGGCCATCAGGATCGGCACCAGACGGCGGCCGTTGAAGAAGCCGAGCCAGTCGACCAGTCTCGTACGGTGGAAGCGCTGCCAGACGACCGCCGTGAGCAGCCCGATCAGGATGCCGCCGAGCACACCGGGATTCTGCGGGACGCCGTCGGGCCGGTCCTTGGTCACCGAACCGCCGACCGGGAAGGCGGCCAGGACACCGTGGTAGACGAGAAAGCCGACGACGGCGGCGAGCGCGGTCGAACCGTCCGCCTTCTTGGCGAAGCCGATCGCGACGCCGATACAGAAGAGCAGCGGCAGCCCGAACGCCCCGTCCAGAACGGCGCCGCCGCCCAGGTTGAGCACCTTCGCGGTCTTGTCCCAGAACGGTCCGTGCAGATAGGCGGAGAACAGATTCCCGAGGCTGACCAGCAGTCCCGCGGCCGGCAGCGTGGCCACCGGGAGCTGAAGGCTCCGCCCGATCTTCTGAAGCCCTTGGAACAGCCCGTTCCACCACTTCCTCGCCCGCGGCGGCTCGGGCGGACCCGGCCGGGGCGCTGCCGTGCTGTCGCCGCTCATCGGGTCCTTCCGTCTGGTGGCGGTGGCGGTGCCCGACTGGTGTAGACCAGTTGCGGTAGGCTCGCGGGGCCGGTCGGTCGCGGGCGAGGTGCCGGTGATCGTCATCATTGGGTACGACGTGAAGGTGCGCCCGCGAAGATGGTCCAACTGTGCGTTACCGTGACGAAGCGGTACGAAAGTGACAGTGAGCGACAGTCAGGGAGAACACCATGGCCACCAAGGCTGAGAAGATCGTCGCCGGGCTCGGCGGGCTCGACAACATCGAAGAAGTCGAAGGCTGCATCACCCGCCTCCGCACCGAGGTCGTCAACCCGGACCTCGTCGACGAAACCGCTCTCAAGGCCGCAGGGGCACATGGCGTCGTCAAGATGGGCACCGCGATCCAGGTAGTCATCGGCACGGACGCGGACCCCATCGCCGCAGACATCGAAGACATGATGTAAGAAGGTCCCCCTCTTTTTTGAGGCTCGGTTCGCCTCCGGGCGCTTTCTGCCACTGTCGACGGTCGACCGTGCTCGATTCGCTCGTACCTCGCGAACCTCCGCCCGCGCGGCGGAGCCGCATATCGAGCACAGCCTCCCTTTCGACAGCGGCGCGC
>NZ_FMDK01001060.1 GCF_900091995.1 Streptomyces sp. MnatMP-M17 | reverse complement strand
GCCGATGCCGTCGGCGGGCGGTCCGCGGAAGAACCGCGCGGGGCAAGGGAGCTTGGGATGTGATGGGCACGTAACCTCTCCAGCGTCGCGAAATGCCCGCACAGTCCGCCCGAGAGAAGACAACGTTGTCCGACCGAACACCGGAGCGTGCGGAGCGAGACGGCGGTGGACGCACGGGACAACACCCGTCGCGTTCACGACCGTGCGCCATCAGACAGGGAAAAGGCATACAACGGGCAAACAGAACTCACACAGAAGGTGCGCGCCGGACGCAGCGCAGAGAGCCAACGAGAGCCAGCGCCTTCGCGCACGGCGCGACGCGGCCCCGGTGCGCGGCGCGGCCCCGGTGACGGGAGGGCACGCACCAATGGCAGGACTCGCGCTGCGGCTCCACCTCGTAGTAGAGCTGCTTCTCGGGCGCGTAGGTGAACAGCCCTCCGAGCTGGTCCAAATCGTCGGGCACCACACGCTCCCGCCTCTCCGTAGCCTCATGGTTGGCGGTGGATGCCGTCTCCGCATCGCCGAGGCGAGCGGCCGCGCGGGATTGCAGATCGAGCAGCCACGGGCCTGCCGTATTGAGCCGTACCTGGCGTGTCTCGTTCAGCAAGGTTTCCACGTACGCCAATGACTCTGCCGCGCAGGGGCGGCAAGATCGCAGGTATGCGAATTCTCGTTATCGGCGGTACCTGGTTCCTGGGGAAGCACATCGCGCGAGTAGGGCTGGCGAGAGGGTGGGCGGTCACCACCTTCAACCGGGGGCGGTCCGGACACGACGTCGAAGGCGTCGAGCCCGTTCACGGGGACCGTACGGACCGGAATGACCTCCAGCGCCTTGCCCTGCAAGGGCCGTGGGATGCCGTTATCGACACGTCCAGTTCCGACTTCCCGCCCCGCGATGTACTCCTGGCCACCACTGCCCTCCGCGCTGTGACCCGGCGATGGGTGCACATCTCCACCGTGTCCGTCTACCAGGGCTGGCCGCACCAGGCCCTCACCGACCACTCGCCGCTGCTGGACTGCCCCGCGGACGCGGACGAGACATACGGATACACCGGCGAGGACGGCAGCCCCACCGTCTACGGCTTCCAGAAGGCCGGCGGAGAGCGTGCTGTGGCCGAGGTGTTCGGGGAAGCGGCGGTGTTTCTGCGCCCCGGAGTCATTCTGGGGCCCGGCGAATACGTCGGCCGACTCCCTTGGTGGCTGACCAGGGCCAAGCGCGGCGGGAAGATTCTGGCGCCCGCTCCGAGCGGCCAGCGCATCCAACCCGTCGATGTCCGCGATGTCGCCGAGTTCGCACTCGACCAGGCGGCCGGTGAGACGAGCGGCGGGTACAACGTCACCCATCCCGACGGCATCACCTTCGCCGACTTTCTCGATGAGTGCCTGGCCGTCACCGGCGGGGTCGGGACACCGGAGTGGGTTGAACCGGGCGTCCTGACCGATCACGGCGTCGCGCAGTGGACGGAGCTACCTCTGTGGCGTACGCACGCGGGTGTCTGGTCGGTCGACTCCAGCCGGGCGGTCGCCGCGGGCTTGCGGTGCCGGCCGATCGCCGATTCCATCCGTGACACCTGGGCGTGGCTTGCCGCCGACGGGCGTCCCGTGGACCACCCGAGGTGGGCGGACCACGGGATCGCCCCGGAGAAGGAGGCCAAGATCCTCGCTTCCCTGGCCTGAGTCAGGCTTCCAACTGGAGCAACGCAGAGCGTGTGCTGAGCTGGTGAGCGCTCGCGGTGCGGGTGAAGTCCTCGACGCGGTCCCGCAGTTCGCGCGGCAACGTCGAGGTGCGGTACGCCGGTTGTGTGAGGAACTGCTGGATCTGGCCCGTCCGTACGAGAACCCCGGTCACACGCTGGTCCCCGGGGATACTCCATAGGGGCGTCAGCGCATCAGCCGCTCCCTCGATGTCATTCGACAGGAGCCGGGCCATGGCGAGGTCCGCGGCGGCACCTCCGAGGACGTGCGCCGAACGGGCGGCCTGCGGCTTCCGGCTGATGAGTTCGAGTGCGCGGCGTGCCGACTGCTCGGCTTGGTCCCCGTCGTGGATCAGCAGCGCAGTTGAACTGCTGGACATGGCCAAACGCTCGGCGCTGAACCCGAATTCACCTCCGACACCGTCGTGGAGATCGTCGCGCGTCCCGCTGTCGGCCTCCAGGGAGAGCCGGAGAGTGTGGCGGGCGGAATCGGTGTCGCCGAGGTATCCGTGTGCCCGCGCCTCGATGGCCAGGAGCCGACGGCGGGCGATGTCGCCCAGGCCACCGTACGACTGGGCCCGCCGCGCCTTGCTGACGGCCTCGGCGGGCATACCCGTGAAGTAGGCGACGTACGCGAGGATGCCGTCCGCGTACGCCCGCAGCGGCTCGAAGCGTGCACTCTCCCCGTAGAGGTCAGCCGCACGGGCCAGGCGACGAGCGTTAGTGAAGGAGCCGAGGTCGAAGGCCGCCACAGCGAGCAGCGCCATCGTCTGGCCTGTCAATTCGAGGAGACGCTGCTGCTGGGCGGGGATCTGCGTGCGATCCCGCTGGCTCTGAAGCTCCTCCTGGAGCACCCGGCCACGCCGAAATACCTCAATCGGCGGGAGGGAAGCGTAGGCGTGCGCGAGCGACGCCACGTCGTCGGTGAGCTGGTCGAGGCTGGTGTCGGAGACGGACGCCGCGGCTGTTGCGCTGGCGTCGTCCTGAGCATCGCGTGCGGTCATGTTGATCTCGTGCTCCAGATTGAACGCGGGTGCCGGGGGATCTTCGGCGAGCAGGGGAGGCGTCAACAGTGCCGCGACGTCACAGCCGAACATGGCCTGCAACACGCGGCGGGTATCAGCGGACAGCGACTCGGGGCGGGCCCGTCCCGCTCTCCACCGGAATACCGTCCGCTCGCTGCACGTCGGGTTGTTGACACCCTTTCCCACGACCTCGTCGGCGGTCCTGTCGAACAGCTCCACGAAGTCGGGGGCACTCAAGTTGCGCTTTTCGCACAAGAGCTTGAGCAGCGTCTCGGATTGTTCCGTCACATCGCCCCCACTAATCAAGCCTTGGCCGCTTGGCTCGGCAACCCGCCTAGATCGATCCCTTTGCACGAAGGGGATACCGCAGCCGCTCACCAGTGCAACACATTCTCGGCAGATGGCAGTTGGCTGGCGGTCAAGTGTCAGAACGCGGTCCTGGTGGCAGCGAAACGACAGCTCCCTGACATGGCGGTGGCATGGCATAGGCGACCACGCTGATCAACAGCCTCGCTGAGCGCTTCCAAACGAGCGCGCTGGACAGTGCCCGTCGTATCGGCGGGCCCGCCACCCCCAGAGGACGTGATGACGACGACTGCCGTACGGACACCTCGCGCGCGCCACCGCCGCGACGGGGAAGTGATGACCGAGCACATCAAGATCGATCCCCAGCGCGGTGGTGGACCGCCGCGCGCTGAGGACGCCTGCCGGGTCGGCGTCATGCGCCGAATCGCCGCCGCGAAACTGAAGTACTGCGGCCTTGAAGCGCTGACCGACATGGTGATGCTGCTCGTCTCCGAACTGGTCACCAACGCGATAGTGCACAGCGGTACCACGGAGATCTGCCTGCGCGTTGTCGTACGGGACGGTTTCCTGCGCATTGCCGTCATCGACGGTATGCCGGGTCGCGCCACACCCAGGCATGCCGATGACAACGCCGTGTCGGGGCGCGGCCTCCTACTCGTCGAGAGCCTGGTGGAGGAAGCCGGCGGGAGCTGGGGAACCAGCGACGGCGGCGCGGAAACCTGGTGCAGGATCCCGCTGGAAACTCCCTCATGTCCGGGGTGACGGCGGCGGAACCGGCTGCTGACTTCGGCGTTCCTGTCCATACGGTGACCGGGCAGGCTCGACTTTTGGCGCCGCCGACCATCGACTTGCACCATCCTCGCTCCGCAGAACCCGAGTCGGACGTCCCTGTTGCGATGCCCGTCTTCAACCCTCTTTGCGATGCTCTGGAGGCGGTGCTCGGAGAGTACGCCGATCCGGGTGCCGAGAAAATCGACCAGACTGACGCGCAGCTCAGAAGCGTGCTGCCACTGCTCGTGCGCGTCGCCGACCGGCACTCCGGCCCCGCAGTCACCGAGGCCGTAGACAGAGCGCAAACCGTGTGGGCCGAGGCCCGGTCCGAAGGCTCCCTTCGCATACGCGGGCAGACGCGTCGCTTCGCCGTCGCCGTCCTCGGCCTGGTTGATCTGCTGGTGGAGGCTCTGTCATGAGCTCTCTGCCGAACGGGCCGCTTCTCCTGTCCCGGCTCCAACTTGACCCCGCGGACAAGCCCGCATAGTCCGCTCCACCGCCCTGTCATCGTTCGCAAGTCCGAGGAGTCCCGTGCAGCCCAAGCCGCTGGACACGGCACCGTCAGTCCATGCCCTGATCGGCGCAGAGCTCAGATACCACCGCGAAAAGAAAGAAATGCCGCAGGGCAAGGTAGGGCAACTGCTGTTCTTGACCGGCGCCTTCATCGGAATGCTGGAGTCGGGTACGCGCAGAATGCG
>NZ_FMDK01001063.1 GCF_900091995.1 Streptomyces sp. MnatMP-M17 | reverse complement strand
CACCGGAATGTCGTCCTCCGTGGCCGACGCGACCGGCGGGAGCGGCGCGGACCGCTGCGGTCCGGTGACCGGCCTGGGCACCCGCTTCTCCGGGCGCAGCATGTCCTTGGTGGGCAGATCGACGAAGCTGCCACGAGGCCCGGCGGTGGCGCCGATGCCATGGGCGATACCGGGCGCGGGCCCGGTGGTGACAACATCGCGCGGCACGATGAGGACGGCCCGGACACCGCCGTACGCCGACTGCCGCAGCGAGACCTGCAAGTTGTACATCTGGCAGAGCCGGCCGACGACGGCCATACCGAGCCTGGGCGTCTCGCCGAGGTCGTTGAGGTCGATCCCGGCCTGGGCCTGGGCGAGCATCCGTTCGGCCCTGGCGCGTGCCTCCTCGCTCAGACTGACACCGCCGTCCTCGATCTCGATCGCGATTCCCGTCTGCACCTCCACCGCGGTGACATGGACACGGGTCTGCGGCGGTGAGTAGCGGGTGGCGTTGTCGAGGAGTTCGGCACAGGCGTGGATGAGCGGTTCGACGGCCGTGCCGATGATGGCGACCTTCGCGATGGAGTGCAGATCGACCCGCTGGTACTCCAGGATCCGGGACATCGCTCCGCGCAGCACGCTGAACAGCGGTACGGGCCTGGGCCATTGGCGGCCGGGACGGGCCTTGCCGAGCACGGCGATACTGTCGGCGAGCCGGCCGATCAGCGCGGTGCCGTGGTCGATACGCAGCAGATCGTCGAAGACATCGGGATTGCGGCCGTGGTGCTCCTCCATCTCCCGCAGCTCGCTCGCCTGTTGGTGCACGATCGCCTGGACGCGGCGGGCGATGTTGACGAACGAGCGCTGCGCGGAGTCGCGCATGGCCTCCTCGTCGTCCACGATCTGGAGTACGAAGCGGAGCAAGGAGCGCTGCGCGGACGGGAGTTCGCGGTACCGCTCGTCGCCGTCCACGACCGCGCGCATCACCTCCGCGGGTGACTCGCCCTGGCGGAGCCGGTGGATCGCCGCGGGCATCAGCTCCTTGCCCAGCCGTACGGTCTCCTCGTCGTGCTCCGCGAGCCGCCGCTCCAGCATCGTGAGCCGGTGGGCGTAGTGCTCATGGAGTGCGCCGATGGTCCTGCGTCGCCGGGACAGTCCGACCGCGCACCAGCTGACCAGGACCGTGGCGGCCGTCCCGTACAGCACGAGCGGCAGCCGCGCGGTGTCCGCGGACAGGACCACCACGACGGCCGTCGCCGCCGCCATCAGGGCCGCGGGAAGCAGCAAGGCGCGGACGGCGGGAGCCGCTTGATCATTCGGGGGTGCTTCGAGACGAACCATGTAAGCCCTCTGGCGGTCGATTCAGATCGGGTCATTCGCACGTGTACTTCACATGGCGAACATATGCCTGATTACGTGTCAACTCGGCGCGCTCCGCGAGAGCTTAGCCCGATCGGATAAGAGCCTCGGCATATTCCCGTAACCGCCTGCACGCGCCATCGCCTCGGGCATAGACTCACGCGTTTGCACGCTGCGCTCCGTCGGGCGCACAGCGAGTAATGGCTTCGGCGCGGGCTTCGCGCGGGCTTCCGTACGTGCTTCCGTACGTGAACGACAGCGGGGCCGTCCCCCGCAGGGAACGGCCCCGGCTCTCAGATCACTCTTCTCGACGGGATCAGGCGGGCACATCTCCTTCGAGGAGGCCCGCCAACTCCTCGGCTATCGCCGGAGTCTCCCGCTGGAGCGCGGCGACATCGAGTCCCTCGTCACCCAGGATCGACAGCAGGGCCCGCTCCCCCACCGACAGGACGACGACATGACCGCCGCCGCAGCGGACGACCACATCACGCAGCGCGCCCGTACCGGCCTGCTCCGCCATACGCGCGCCGAGCCCCAGCGTCGCCGCCGCCAGCGCGGCGACGGCTTCCGGCTGGGCCGTGTCCGTATCGGCGGCCACCAGCAGCCCGTCGGTGGTGGAGAGGACGCTCTCGGACACTCCCATCACCTTCTCCCGCAGCGAGGTCAGGACATCGACGAGTGAGGCAAGTGAAGTGACGGACGGACCTGCATACATGGTGTGCGCTCCTTGATGACGTTCCGGCTGGGTCCTGCCGAGGTGCTGCCAAGGTCCTGCCGAGGGATACCGCACGGAGGCTCCGGGTTCTCAACTCCGTACAACTCACTCAAACATGGGCAAGTACGGTTGGGTTGTCAGGAATCTAAGCCATCGGAATGCCCGGATTCTCCTGAACGACGGGCGACGGCGGTACGCCGTGGCAGTCCGCCCGGTGGTGTCCGGGCCGTGGTGGCCACGCGCTGTCCGCCGGGAAGGATGCGTGGTGCGGTGCTCGGGCGGTCGGCCGGGAGCCCGTTCTCCCACTGGACGAGCTCAAGACCGTTCATACGGATCAGGTCCACCATGACTCCGAACAGGCCGCGCCCCAGGGTGAACGCGAGATCCCGTGGCGTACGGCGGCCGTTGGCGATGGCGAGCAGGGCCTGATAGCGGCCGGTGAGCCGGCCCGCCACCCGGTCCGCGCGGGCCGAGGGCCGCATCCTCGCCCTGGCGAGATCGGCGGGGGGGCGCCACA
>NZ_FMDK01001271.1 GCF_900091995.1 Streptomyces sp. MnatMP-M17 | reverse complement strand
GCCCCCCAGCCGCTGGCCCTCGGACAGATCGCGCGGATGCGTCCCGTCCGCCACGTCCGGCAGCAGCTCGCCCACCAGCGCACGGCAACTGCCGGGCGCCGCGCCCGCGTCGGCGTCCGCCGCCGCGCACTCGGCGGCGACCGTGTCGGCGTACAGCAGATCGCGTGGCTCCTGCGGTACCAGGCCGACCTCATGGATCAGCTCGCGCGGCTGCGTACGGTGCGGAGTGCGGCCACCGACGAGCACCGTGCCGGCGGCCGGTGCGACCATGCCGACCAGGGTGGCCAGCAAGGTGGACTTGCCCGCGCCGTTCCGGCCCATCAGGGCGATCGTCTCGCCGGGCGCGACGGTCAGCGACACCTGGCGCAGCGCCTCGGTCCGGTCGTGCCGTACGGCGAGATCCGTGACGACGGCGAGCGGGCCGCCGCTGTCGGGCGCCGTGGCCGTGAACTTCGTGGCCGCGCGGCGGTGCAGCAGTCTGCCCAATGAGGTACGTGCGGTACGTGCGGTACGAGCGACATGCTGCGGTGGCCCACTCGGAACGCCCGCTGCTGCCCTGCCCGTCGCCGTAACCGTCCCGTTCCACGGCTCCGGTTCAAGGCCCGCCAGCCGCTCCCGGAGCCCGGCGGCCCTGCGCCTCGCGTCCCGTACGGAGAGCGGCAGCGGCTCCCAGCCGTTCAGCCGCCCGAGCGCCACCACCGGCGGATACACCGGTGACACCGCCATGATCCGCTCCGGATCGCCGACGACCGGCGCCAGTCCGGGGCCCGGCAGCAGGACGACACGGTCCGCGTACTGCACCACACGCTCCAGCCGGTGTTCGGCCAGCAGGACCGTCGTACCGAGGTCGTGCACCAGCCGTTGCAGCACCGCGAGCACCTCCTCGGCCGCCGCGGGATCCAGCGCCGAGGTCGGCTCGTCGAGCACCAGCACCCGTGGATGCGGAGTCAGTACGGAACCGATCGCGACCCGCTGCCGCTGCCCTCCGGAGAGCGTGGCGATCGGCCGGTCGCGCAGCTCCGCCAGGCCCAGCAGATCGAGCGTCTCCTCGACGCGGCGCCGCATCACATCGGGCGCGAGGCCCAACGACTCCATGCCGTAGGCGAGTTCGTCCTCGACCGTGTCGGTCACGAAGTGGGCGAGCGGATCCTGTCCCACCGTCCCGACGAGATCGGCGAGTTCGCGCGGCCGGTGCGTACGGGTGTCGCGGCCGTCGACGGTGACCCGGCCGCGCAGGGTGCCGCCGGTGAAGTGCGGGACGAGACCGGACACCGTACCGAGCAGAGTCGACTTGCCGACGCCCGAAGGACCGACGAGCAGGGCCAGTTCGCCCTCGGGCACGACGAAATCGACGCCGCTGATCGCGGGCGGCGCGCAGGCATCGCCGTACGTCACCGACACCCGCTCGAATCGGATCACGGAGCGCTCTCCTTCGAGGTCGACGGCGATGGTCCCGGCGGTACGGGCGCGACGAGCGCGGGCAGCAGTCCGAGCAGTACTCCCGCCGCAGGCCACAGCGGCAGCGTCGGCGCCACCAGTGG
>NZ_FMDK01001064.1 GCF_900091995.1 Streptomyces sp. MnatMP-M17 | reverse complement strand
GGTGCCGGCCGCGGACGATCTCCGCGGCCGGCCCGCCGGGCGGGGGAGCGCCAAGCACCGACGATTCCCCAGCGACGACGCATGGAACGATGACGCGTCAGCCACGAGGAGGCGGCCATGAGTACCCCCATGTCGAGCGAGTTCGGACTCGCTTCCCTGCCCGCTCACTTCCACGGGTTCGCGCTGATGCACATCGCGATGCGCCGTGACGCCAGGCGGCTGCTCGCCGCCGCGCCCCGGCTCACCCAGGCCGGGCTCGGCGCGGCCGGTCTGTGGTGGCAGCAGCTGCGCGACATCATCGACTGGCACCACCGCAGCGAGGACAATGTCCTGTGGCCCGGACTGCTGCGCAGAGCACCGGAGTTCTCCGCCCAGGCCCGTCAGCTCGGTGACGACCATGTGGTGCTCGACCGGGCCATGGAGGCGGTCACGGCCGCGCTGCGGCCGGGCGGCGATCTGCCCGCCGTCGGTCTGGCCGCTACCCGCTTCGACTCCGTCCTGCGTGATCATCTGCGGGACGAGGAGGCGGTGTCCTTCCCCGTCTTCGCGCGGCTCGTGCCGGACGAGTATCTGGCGGTCGAGCGCAAGGTGATCGCCAGCGCTCCGTTCAAGGTCATGACGCAGCTCCAGCCCTGGATGTTCGACGGCGCGGACAAGTGGTCGGTGGCTCATGTCGCCGCGACGATTCCGCCGCCCGTGCGGCTGATCGGCAATACGGTGTTGCGCAGGCGGTACGAGAAGACCCTCGCCGGAGTGATGCGGCCCTCCTGAGAGCCGCACCGGCCATGACCGCCCAGCCCCGCCCAGCCCAGCCAACAACCGGATGAGGAAGCCCGATGGAGACCCTTCCCGCAGCCGCCGGCCCCGTGCTCACCGCCGCCACCATCGGTACCGGGCTGATGGCGGGGCTGTACTTCAGCTTCGACGTGGGAGTCATGCCCGCCCTCGCACGCCGTGACGACCAGACGTATGTGACCGTCATGCGGAAGATCAACGGCGTCCTCGACAACAGCGCGCTGTTCGGCCTGCTGTTCGTCGGAGTGTTCCTCGCCACGGGTGTCGCCGCGGCCCTCCAGCGCCGTCTGGGACGGCCGGACGCCGCGCGCTGGACCCGGACGGCCTTTGTGCTCTACGGCGTCTCCGTCGCCGTCACGATGTGCGTCAACATCCCGCTCAACCGCATGCTGGCCCGTGCCGGCGCACCGGCGTCGAGTCCCGACTTCGGTGCTCTGCGCGGCCGGTTCGAGCGGCCGTGGACCTCGGCCAACATCGCGCGCACGGTGGCCTGTACGGCGGCGCTCGCCGCCCTCGGGCGTGCGCTGGTCCTGCACAACAGGGCGGCGATCGCGCAGTCCTGACCCTGACCCGCCCCTCAGCCCGCCCCTGACCTGTCTTTCAGCCTGACCCGCCCCTCGATCTGCCCTGCCCCGGGCCGTCCGGCCCGCCCCGAACTGCGCCCGTCCTCCCAATCGTTCCCCCGCGGGGAGGGCGGGCGCACCACCTCGATCCCCCGCCCCGCCTGAGACGGATCCGTTGAAACCGGTGACCATTCATACGGGGTCGTCTAAGGTGTGATGTCATGGACACACTTACAGGTCTGCTCGAAGGTCCGAAGGCCCGCGGCGCGTTCCTGCTGAAGTCGGTCTTCAATCCTCCGTGGTCCCTCCGGGTCGAGGACCGGGCGCCGATCTCCGTGGTCACCATGGTGCGCGGAGACGCCTGGGTCCTCCCCGACAAGGGACATCCCGTACAACTGCGCCCGGGCGATGTCGCCGTGGTGCGCGGCCCCGACGCGTACACCATCTCCGACCGGCCGGAGACGGACGTACAGATTGTTGTGGGACCCGAGCAGCGCTGCAACACCACCGAGGGCGAGGACGTCACCGAGACGATGGCGCTGGGCGTACGCACCTGGGGCGACGACAGCAGGGCCGGCGCATCGGTGATGCTCAGCGGCACCTACCAGGCGCCCAGCGAGATCGGCCGGCGGCTGCTCGCCGCCCTGCCCGTACTGCTGGTACGGCCCGCCGAGGCGGGCGACAATCCGCTCGTCCAGATCCTCGCCCAGGAGATCAGCAAGGACGAGATCGGCCAGGAGCTGGTCCTCGACCGGCTGCTGGACCTGCTGCTGGTGAGCGTGCTGCGCACCTGGCTCGCGGTGCCCGAGTCGGGCGCGCCCGCCTGGTACCGCGCCCAGAGCGACCCGGTGGTCGGCCCAGCGCTGCGGCTGCTGCACGAACAGCCCGGCAAGGCCTGGACGGTGGCCTCGCTCGCGGACACGGTGGGAGTCTCCCGCGCCGGTCTCGCCCGCCACTTCACCACGCTCGTCGGTGAGCCGCCGATGGCGTATCTGACGGGCTGGCGGCTCACCCTCGCCGCGGACCTGCTGCGCGAGCCGGACGCGACGGTGGCGACGGTGGCGCGGCGGGTGGGCTACAGCGGCGCGTTCGCGCTGAGCGCGGCGTTCAAGCGGGTACGGGGGGTGAGCCCGCAGGAGTTCCGCAAGGGGGGCCAGGGCGAGCCGCTGCAACGGCTGAGCGCGCCGACGCAGACGGTGGTCCTGGACCGCTGAACGCCTCCCGGCCGGGGGCGTGGTTCTGGGGTGCGTTTGGGCTGGGGCCGGTTTTTGGGTGCGGGTTTCGTGTGCGGCACAAATCACGCTTCAGTGTCCGGACACGCACCTCCTCC